>CAZOYZ010000013.1:6074-20741 GCA_964584045.1 uncultured Prolixibacteraceae bacterium
TTGGCAAAAGTTTCCCTGTATTCTCCGACAGCTTTGGTTTTCTCTTCGTCAGTAAGTTTGTTGCGGTACAGGATGTTGATGGCTCCTTCAGGTCCCATGACGGCTATTTCTGCAGTGGGATAGGCATAGTTGATATCACCGCCGATATGTTTGCTTGACATCACGTCGTAAGCGCCTCCATAAGCTTTCCGGGTAATGACTGTGACCTTTGGAACAGTGGCCTCTGCAAAAGCGTAGAGCAATTTTGCCCCGTGCCTGATGATTCCGCCGAACTCCTGCTGGGTACCTGGCAGGAATCCGGGAACGTCGACCAGCGTGACCAACGGAATATTAAACGCGTCGCAAAAACGCACAAACCGGGCCGCTTTGGCTGATGAGTTGATGTCGAGTACCCCGGCCAGATAAGCAGGCTGATTGGCCACGATTCCCACCGAACGACCGTTAAACCGTGCAAAACCAATGATCATATTCTGAGCATAGTGGGATTGGGCTTCCATAAAATGTTCGTCATCGACAATCCGGTAAATAATATCCTTCATATCGTAAGGTTTGTTAGGATCGGCCGGAACAATTTCGTCCAGGGACACATCCGTGCGGCCGGAGGGATCGGTCGTTTCTCTCATGGCAGGGTCGGCCATGTTATTGGACGGAATAAAGCTGATCAGTTCACGGACCATCATCAGGGTCTGTTCTTCATTTTCACCTGTAAAATGGGCGACCCCGCTTTTGGTGCTGTGCGTGACCGCGCCTCCAAGTTCTTCTTTGCTGACCTCCTCATGAGTGACCATGCGGATAACTTCGGGCCCGGTCACGAACATATGACTGGTTTCATTGACCATAAAAATAAAATCGGTCAGCGCCGGAGAATAGACGGCCCCTCCGGCACACGGCCCTAATATGACACTGATCTGCGGAATGACACCCGACGAAATGACATTGTTATAAAAAATATCGGCATAGCCGGCCAGACTTTGCACACCTTCCTGGATACGGGCACCCCCGGAATCATTCAGCCCGATCAGCGGTTTTCCCATTCTGATGGCCATTTCCTGGATCTTCACGATCTTGTCGGCATTCGCCCTGCTCATTGTTCCTCCAAAAACGGTAAAATCCTGAGCAAAGACGTAGACCAGACTGCCATTGATCGTTCCGTATCCGGTGATGACCCCGTCCCCGGGTATTTTATTTTTGTCGATACCAAAATCACTGGCCCGGTGGGTCACCAGCTTGTCAATTTCATTGAAAGAGTCATAGTCGAGGAGTTCCAGAATGCGCTCACGTGCTGTTTTTTTTCCTGAAGCATGTTGTTTTTCCACACGTTCAGTCCCGCCACCTGACTCAGCTTCCTTATTGATCTTATCGAAATGTTCAAACTTTTCTTTCAGATTCATAATTCGTTTATCAAATAAATTCGATTAATACCTGGTTTGATTCCACATTGTTCCCCGCTTCCACGTTCACCACCTTTACGATGCCATCAGAAGGTACCTTGTATTCGCTTTCCATTTTCATGGCCGATATGATCACAGCCGTCTGTCCTTTTTTTACTTCTTGACCGACTTCGACGAGGACTTTTACAATTTTACCAGGCATCGGAGAAGTAATTCTGTTCGTATTCTGATTGAGACTTCCGTTACCCCGGTTACGGATGTAACGGCTTGCCGCGTCGATAACTTCGGGTTCGTACGTATGGTACAAGGTATATGCCGTATACTGTTTCGGTTTGGAAGATGGAACAAGTGTGATATTGTGGGAATGGTTATTTACCAGGATTGAGAACGTCCCTTCGTCATTATGCATCAGGTCAACACGGTAAAGCCGGTCATCGATCATGACCTCCAAAAGATTCTCATTTTGATTCAGGATCTTTACCCGGGCGATCCTTTCGTTCAGTTTGATTTCAATAGGCATCACAAATGATTTTAAAGCCGGTCAAAATTTTTCTGATAGGTATATTTTTTCCAGCGGTTTTCGACAGGATTCAGCTGCTTGGAGGGAATCACCTTATTTAGCCGGTTCAGGTAGTCAATATACGTGGCCAGAATAACCATATCTTCAGTTTCCCCGTCACATTTTTCTTCTTTAAATAAAGTATCCCTGTTTTTTTCGATGAAATTGGTGTCATACTTTCCCTCCTGAAAATCGGACGAGTCCATGATACGCTCCAGAAACTTGAGTGATGTCTTGATCCCCGTGATTTTGTATTCATACAGGGCCCTTCGCATCCGTTGGATCGCTTCTTCCCGGTTTTGAGCCCAAACGATCAGTTTGGAGATCATCGAATCATAATAAATGGGAATTTCATATCCTTCGTACACGTATCCGTCGGTACGCACACCTAATCCCAACGGCTCGGTAATGGAGTGTATCCGTCCCGGGTTAGGGATAAAATTGTTATCAGGATCTTCTGCATTGATCCGGCATTCAATGGCGTGGCCCAACTGGCTGAGGTCTTCCTGTTTCAGTGCGAGTTCCTTTCCCTCCGCGATCAGGATCTGTTGTTTGACCAGGTCCGCGCCCGTAACCCTTTCGGTGATGGGGTGTTCTACCTGCAAACGCGTATTCATTTCAAGAAAATAATAATTCAGCCGGCTGTCGACCAGAAATTCGATGGTCCCGGCTCCGGAATAGTTTACTGCTTTAGCGGCTTTAACGGCATGGTTCCCCATTTTCTCCCGTAGGCCGGGAGTTAACAGCGGAGAAGGAGTTTCTTCCACCACTTTCTGATGGCGGCGCTGGATGGAACATTCCCGTTCAAAAAGATGGATCACATTTCCATACTGATCGCCCAGTACCTGAAACTCAATATGATGAGGAGAACTTATATATTTTTCAATATAAACGGAGTCATCGCCGAACGAAGTCAACGCCTCGGAACGGGCAGCACGCAGTGAACCAAGTATTTCGGCTTCATCCTGTATCAGCCTCATCCCTCTTCCTCCACCACCGGCTGAGGCTTTGATCATTGCCGGAAGGCCAATTTTCCGGATTATTTCCAGCGCTTCCTGCTCGGATGAAACGGGCTCGGTGGTTCCCGGTACAACAGGAATACCTGCTGCGATCATCGCCTTCCGGGATTCAATCTTGTTCCCCATTTTATCAATGACTTCGGGGGAAGGGCCAATGAAGATCAGATTATTTTCTTGACATAGTCTTGCAAATCCGGCATTTTCAGATAAAAAACCATATCCCGGATGAATCGCGTCGGCTTTTGATTTTAGTGCTACTTCGATTATTTTGCCTGCATTGAGGTAACTTTCCCTGGAGGGAGAGGGGCCGATATAGTAGGCTTCGTCAGCATACCTGACATGCATCGAGGTTCGGTCTGCGTCGGAGAAAACCGCCACCGACCTGATGTCCATTTCCCTGCACGTTCGCATAATACGAATCGCAATTTCCCCGCGGTTAGCTACCAAAATTTTGTAGATTTTGTTCATTCGCAAAAAAACTTAGTTGATAAACTTATTTCTTTATGTTCATAAGGATCCTGCACGCTTTTGTTCCGGCATGCCTGGCAATATTTGGTGTTGCTCTTTAACTTATTATTCAGCAACATATCCGTATCCTTTGTTTCATGTCTAACTGATACGTATTACGCACGTGGTTCGTTTCAACTGAAAAGATACACGGAGGATTTATTCCCGAACTCACCGATAATAAAACTAACCCGCTTTCCCATTTTACGATCATTTTGATTTTTAGTCGCGGCATCTTGCTTTTTGCCTCTACTTATAACCCTCTTTTCAAAAAAATGTTTGCTCCGGTTTTTTCCGTCCTTGCCGGACATCGAAATTTAAAAAGGATCTTCATTCCGGAGGTCCCTGCTGTTGAGTGAGTTGTTGCGTATTTTTTTCGTTTGTCCCGGACCCGTTATTTTTTGAACCCATTCAGCCGATCGTGTTTCATGGGTATCGGGCATAAAAAAAAGGAGGGTTACCATCGCCATGATAACCCGTTGTTCATAATTTAGCTTAGTTAGATCAGAAAATAGATATTGGTTTAAAGAGAAAAGGTATCTAAATAAGATTCATTTGAAAATTGCAACGCTAATATAGCACATATTTTATTGGTTCGTTAAAAAATCCTTAAAAAATCTTAACGTTTAAAAAATATAAACGACTCTGTTTTTCTTAAGGTTCTGGGAGCCAGCTAACAAAGATTCAAAATATGTTGTAGAATATATTTTTTCGTCAAACACGACTAGGGTGTACCAGGTTTTTTTTGTAAATGATCCTTGGTGGGTTATGTCCGGATAAAAAGATGCAATAATCGTTATTTGAAAATTGTATCTTTAGCACAGCTTAAAAAACTTCGTTATGTGCTTATGTAATCGTGAAAACAGGGATATCCTTAAGAAACGGTTAATGGAAGAGCCTTTCAGGCGTACAACGCTCTCGTTTTACAGCTATGTCAGGTTTGCCGATCCGCAAGGTCTTCGTGACCTTCTTTTCCGGGAGTGGTCCGAAATGAACTGTCTAGGCCGTATTTACCTGGCGGGGGAAGGCATCAATGCGCAAATGAGTGTTCCGGATCATTATCTGACCGGATTTTTGGAAAGACTTCAGCAATATCCGGGACTGGAGGAAATGCCGGTTAAGTATGCGATTGAAGATAACGGTAAATCCTTTTTTAAATTAACGGTGAAGGTGCGAAACAAGATTGTTGCCGACGGGCTGGAGGAAGATACTTTTGATATAACCAATGTAGGGAGGCACCTTTCTGCGCTTGAGTTCCATGAATTGGCCGGCCGCCCTGAAGTGTTGGTCGTCGACATGCGTAACCACTATGAAAGTGAGGTTGGACGTTTTAGGGGAGCTTTTTGTCCTCCTGCCGATACTTTCAGGGAAGAGATTGAAATGGTCGCTGATCAGTTAAAAGATCAGAAGGAGCGTAAAATATTACTTTATTGCACGGGAGGTATTCGCTGTGAAAAAGCCAGCGCGTTTTTAAAACATCATGGTTTTGGCGATGTGAATCAGCTGCATGGCGGGATCATCGAATATGCCCGGCAGGTCAAACGTTTGAATCTTGAATCAAAGTTCATCGGTAAAAACTTTGTTTTCGATGAAAGGATGGGCGAGCCGGTCAATGGAGAAGTGATTGCGCATTGTCACCAGTGCGGAAAAAAATGCGACACGCATGTGAACTGCGCGAACGATCTTTGTCATCTGCTTTTTATTCAGTGTGGTGACTGTGCAGAGAAATATGAAGGGTGCTGCAGCGACGAATGCCGTGAGATCGGGCATATGGACGAACATGAACGACGTTTGCTTGCCCGGACCTTCCTGCGCAGGTTTGGAAACCGGAAGGCGTTCAGAAAGGGACTGGAGCAAAAGTTGCGCCTGACAGGGCGTTATGAAAGAGAATTTCAGGAAGAAGATGAATGATCCGGGTGCAGCATTGGCCGAAGAAAACGAAATGTTGGACATTCTCTTGCTTTTCCTGCGTAATTGTGCTAAATTTAAAGTAGATTATTCCAAAAGTTTATCAAAAAAAGTTAACAGGCACAATAAGTGCCTGCTGATTTTGGTTCGTTCATTAGGTGGAATAATATTTGTCTGAAGGTTAAAGGCAGACTATAGTCAAAAACAATTAAAATTTAGTATTATGAGTTCAGGAAAAATTTTATTAGGAGTTTTGGCAGGATTGGCTGCAGGTGCAATGGTTGGAATTTTATTTGCACCGGATAAAGGAAGTGAAACCCGTAGAAAAATTGTAGAAAAAGGTGAGGATTATGTAGACAGCGTCCAAAAAAAGTTCAACGATATGCTTGACGATATCACGAAGAAAATGGATGCCACAAAAGCCAAAGCCGAGAGAATGGCCGCTGATGCCAAAGGAAAAGCAGAAGATGCGGCCGCCCGGATTTAATTTATTTTTGTTTGCCTGTTCCCGGATCCGGGAACAGGCAAATTTTTGATGGCTGAACGGATAAACTAGCGCATAAAATTATGGATGAACAACAAGGTCTGATTGAATCGCTTATCGAAAAAGGAGAACAGTACGGCAAAACGACACTGGAATTAATCAAGCTGAAAACTCTTGACAAATCGGCAGATGTGGCTTCCGAACTGGTGTCATGGCTGATTGTCATTATTTTTGCGATCTTGTTCTTTCTGATTTTAAACGTAGGGGTGGCTTTATGGATCGGTGATCTGATGGGGAATTCCTATTATGGTTTCTTCGTTATCGCCGGATTTTACGGAATTTTAGCTCTTCTTTGCGGTATTTTCCGGAAGCAGATGATCAAGAAGCCTGTAAATAATTCAATCGTATCGAAAGTCCTTGAATGAAGATCAATATGGGAAAGCCAACTGCAGTGGACTCGCTTAGGGAGTCGATCCTTTTGCTTGAAATAAGACAGGCAGAAGAGGGGAAAATTCTGAAGGAACAGCTTTTAGTCACTTATGAAAGTTTAAAACCTGTAAATCTGTTTAAGAGTGCAATAAGAGAAATTTCAGGATATTCTGAAGTAAAAAAGGGATTCCTTGATACCGTCATTCCCGTTCTTTTCGCTTTTCTGACCCGGAAAATGTTTGTTCGTCCACGAAGTAATTTGTTCAGGAGAATATTAGGAACAGTATTGCAATTTGGCGTAACAAGTTTTGTGGCCAAAAATGCAGATTCAATCCGTGATTTTATCAATCAGCAATTTGACAGGGCGAAACAGGTCATGGCGGAGAAGATTTATTCCTCGGGTGAAGGAGAACGGGATCCGGCAGCAGGGTAGCAGGTTCAAGGCTCTTTTATTGCGCTGTTTTTTTTGCAGGAATAAAATCCATTGAGACGGAATTCACACAATGCCGTGTATTTTTAGGGGTGAATCCTTCCCCCGTAAATACGTGGCCCAGATGAGCTCCGCACCGGGCACAGGTAATCTCGGTCCGTCTTCCGTCCGCGTCGACCGATTTTTTTACCGCGTCTTTAATTTCATCATCGAAACTTGGCCAACCGCATCCGGAGTCGAACTTGTCGGAAGAGCGGTAAAGCGGGGCTCCGCATCGTTTGCAGGTATAAGTGCCTTCCTCATGAAAATCTTCATACTTCCCGGAAAATGGGGGTTCAGTTCCCTTTTTCAGGATCACAAACCGTTCGAATTCTGTTAATTTTTCATCATTTACCTTCATGGCTTTTTGTTTTTCCTGAGCACATGCTGTCTGATTTATCAGGATTAATACGATGACAACAATCCGTAGCATTTTTTATATAAAGACAATTGACAGGTGGTTTTGTTTAAAAGGAAGTATAATGGTTAAATGGTTTCAGGTTTGAAGCTTCGCTGTTTGATGACCGCTTCGTTTCTGTGGTGACTCAGGAACGTATTTTGTCGCGCGGCTTTTTTACTCTTGTGTCTTGTATGCCGGTTCTGTATCTTTGTCGTGTATGAGAAAAAGCAGGAATCTGAAAAAAGCTGAAGAAATTGCGAATACAGTTTCTCATGGTATTGGTATAGGCCTTGCCGTTGCCGGTCTGACCCTGCTGATCGTTTTTGCGTCAGTTTACGGTAACGCCTGGCACATTGTCAGTTTTTCAGTTTTTGGTTCCAGTATGATCATACTTTACGTGGCTTCCACCTTGTTCCATGTTACGAAACGGCCAAGGCTGAAGGTAAAATTGAATAAATTGGATCATTCGGCGATTTATATTTTGATTGCAGGATCGTATACACCCCTGGCACTGGTTTCATTAAGAGGTTGGGTGGGGTGGACGATCTTTGGACTGATCTGGACGCTGGCTGTTGCCGGCATCATATTTAAAATATGGTTTTACTCTTCCAAATGGAAAAAGTGGTCTACAGGACTTTACGTGGCAATGGGTTGGCTGGCTCTTGTCGCGATTGTTCCCGTTATAGAAAATGTTCCTTCCATGTCGCTGTGGTTCATTTTTGCGGGAGGTTTAAGCTATACCATCGGGGTTGCCTTTTATCTGTACTCCCGGATACCCTTTTTTCACCTGATTTTTCATCTTTTTATTCTGGGAGGCTCTGTTTGCCATTTTTTTGCGTTCCTGTTCCTGTTGCCAATTTAGGGCCTCAACCACAGATCACGGATGGATCAATGAAAAGACCGGAAAGCTGAATGGCGCTTCAAGCCTGTTGCAATTCCGGAATAGTCTGGATAAAAGAATTGCAAATAATATTCGCAGAATAAGAATAAAATTATGTATTTTGGGCGAAAAATCTCAAAAGAATTAAGTCATGCGAATTGTTCAAACCAAACTTAAGTTACTGATGATTGCGGTGGTGTGGTCTGTTCCCGGACTGAAGGCACAGTCTGTCTCAGTGATCCCTCGTCCGGCAGAGTTGAAAATCCGGGAAGGAAGTTACGAAATAACTCCCGGAACGACGATCATTTATGATAAAACCAATCAGGATTTGGTTCGTATTGCCGGTTTTCTGTCCAACCATCTGGCCGCTTATTATCAAATCACGTTATCAGAGTCTTCCAAAGAAAAGGACGGCATCCGGTTAAAGATTGACCAATCGGCTGACATGGGGAAGGAAGGGTACCTGATGGATGTCGGTAAAAAAGGTATCGTGATTACCGCTTCATCTGCCACCGGTATATTTTACGGTCTCCAGTCGCTCAAGCAAATGCTTCCGGTGGCTGGTTCCGGTCCGGTTATGGTTCCGTTTGCAGAGATTCGCGATCAGCCCCGCCTGGGCTGGAGGGGTTTAATGCTGGATGTTGGCCGTCATTTCTTCCCGGTATCGTATATTAAAGAGTTGCTGGATCACATGGCAATGTATAAGCTGAATACGTTCCACTGGCATCTGACTGAAGACCAGGGATGGCGCATTGAGATCAAAAAATATCCCAAACTCACGGAGTTGGCTCACTGGCGTGATGAAACCGTTGTCGGTCATGCCAGAGATTCCAAAACATACGATGGAATCGGATACGGAGGGTTTTATACCCGGGATCAGATCAAAGAAATTGTAAGCTATGCTGCCGACCGTTTCATTACAATCGTTCCCGAAATTGAAATGCCCGGACATTCTTCTGCTGCACTGGCCGCTTATCCGCAATTGGGCTGCACAGGCGGACCCTACGAGGTAAAAAAGACGTGGGGGGTGATGAAGGATGTCTATTGTGCAGGAAAAGAAGAGACCTTTCAGTTTCTGGAGGATGTGATTGACGAGGTTTGTGAACTTTTTCCTTCAACGTATATTCATATAGGCGGTGATGAGTGTCCGAAAGATGCCTGGAAAGAATGTCCTGCCTGCCAAAACAGAATTAAGAATGAAGGTTTGGCCGACGAGCATGAACTCCAGAGTTATTTTATCAGGCGAATGGAAAAACATCTTATTTCCAAAAACAAAAAACTGATTGGTTGGGATGAAATTCTGGAAGGCGGGTTGGCTCCTGAAGCTACCGTGATGTCATGGAGAGGTGTGAAAGGCGGTATCGAAGCTGCAAGACAGAAACACGACGTGGTCATGACACCGAATTCGCATATGTATTTTGATTATTATCAGAAGGAAAATCGTGATGGCGAACCTTTGGCTATAGGCGGCTATCTGCCGCTTGACAAAGTTTACAGTTATGATCCCATTCCTGAAGAGCTAAGTGCTGAAGAAGCCAAATACATTATTGGCGTTCAGGCGAACGTATGGACTGAGTACATCGCAAATATAAACCACCTGGAATACATGACTTTTCCAAGGATATGCGCGTTGTCGGAAGTCGCCTGGTCAACCGGGACGGAAAAAGATTTCGCTGATTTCCAAAAAAGGTTGAACGGCGAATACGGACGGTTGAAAATGTACGGGATCAATTACTTTGATCCTTCAAAATAAAATCAATTAAAAAACCAAACCTATGAACGACTTGTCTGAAAAAGGAAGAGCAACATTAGACCTGCACGATTTTGAGGCTCACCCGATCGATTGTATCAATTGGAAAGAATATCCCTATAAGCCGGAGGTTCAGTTTAAAATTACCAACGATGAACAGTTGATCTATCTTCAGTTCAACGTGAGGGAAAAGAATATTCGTGCTGTGGAAACAGTGGTCAACGGAGACGTTTACAAAGACAGCTGTGTGGAATTTTTCATTTCTCCCAAAGCCGACGGTAAATACTACAATTTTGAATTCAGTTGTATCGGGATTCCGCACGTGGCTTACGGGCCCGACAGATACCAGCGGATCAAGTTACCCATTGAGATCATTGAGCAGATAAAGGTAAAATCGTCGTTGGGAACAGCGCCTTTTGAAGAAAAAAAAGGTGACTTTACGTGGAAACTGAATGTAGAGATACCCATTACGTGTTTTATTCACGATAACCTTAAATCGTTCGAGGGGCTTCGTGCCAGGGCTAATTTCTACAAATGCGGTGATGGCACCTCCGAACCTCATTACCTGAGTTGGAGTCCGATCGAAACCGGAAAACCCGATTTCCATCAGTATCCCTTTTTCGGGAATCTGCTTTTTATTTGAACGCCTGGGTTACTGATCCGGCGGGGCGTTTATTGATGCAGATCGATGATCCGGATGTGATTCGGACATTCCCCGATAAAAGGCATGATAAGGGAACAGGGATTACAAGGTTGCAGGGTTCCATGGAGGAATCCGAATGCGCGGTTTTTCTTTGACTCGCTGCCTTGTAACTCTTGTCCCTTTTTTAGTTCCGTATTCCCATACCTGTATCTGCCGTTCAATCCGTACAATTTATTTAACGGCTGCTTCTTTCATCCAATGCCAGATAGGGGCGGGGATCCAGGATATTTTTATAGGCCGGCCGGATAATCCGGCGCTGTGCAAAATTCAGCTCCTCTATCCGGTGTGCAGTCCAGCCGGCCATTCTGGACATGGCGAACAACGGCGTATAAATTTCATTTGGAAGGCCTATCATGGAATAGACAAATCCGGAATAGAAATCCACATTGACACAAACTGTTTTATTGACTTTCGACCCTTTAAATTCCATGAATGTTTTGATACCAAGTTTCTCGATGCGTTCATAAAAGTCGAACTCGTCGCTCAATCCTTTTTCCTCTGCCAGTTCCCGTGCCTTTTCCTTCAGAAGTACCGCCCGCGGATCTGAAATCGTGTATACGGCATGGCCAATGCCATAGATTTTGCCACTCCTGTTATACGCCTGTTTATTAAGAATTTTTATCAGATAGTTTTCGATCTCATCTTCATCTTTCCAGTCATGAATCTCTTTTTTAAGATGTTCCATCATTTTCATGACCTCGAGGTTTGCTCCGCCGTGCAGGGGGCCCTTTAAAGAGGCAATTGCTGATGCGACGGCTGAATAAGTATCGGTGCCGGACGAACTGGTTACCCGGATGGTGAAGGTCGAGTTATTTCCTCCGCCATGTTCAGCGTGCAATACAAGGGCAAGGTCCAATACATCGGCATCCAGCCGGGTATAATGATCCGGCCCCTTTAGCAGGTAAAGCAGGTTTTCGGCGGTCGAAAGACCCGGATCCGGATGCCGGATGGACATGGTTCCGCCCAAAAACTGATGGATGTAGTTATGATAGGCATAAGCAATCACAGTCGGGAATTTGGCAATGAGACCAAGAGACTGGATGATCAGTTGTTTGGGAGAAGTATCATCCGAGTCATCGTCATAATTGTAAAGTACCAGAACAGAGCGCGCCAGGATATTCATGATATTTTTACCGTGGAGGCTCATGATCGAGTTTTTCAGCCTGTCGGGGAGTTTTCGGATATTGGCCAAATATCCGGTAAACTCATTTAATCCGTTCCGGTCGGGAAGTTCCCCGGTAAGAAGCAGGTAAACGGTTTCATCAAAACCATGCCGCTTCTCAAGCTGAAAACCCTTTACCAGATCGGCCACGTCGATTCCCCTGTAAAGCAGTTTCCCGTCTATTGCCTGCAGGGTACCGTCCCCGGACTTCCTGTATCCCACCACATCACCTATCCGGGTAAGTCCGACAAGTACTCCGGTGTAGTCGGCATTTCTTAATCCCCTTTTTACGTTGTATTTTTCAAAAAGACCGGTATCGATCGAACTGTTCTTTTCGATGGGATGAGAAAGTTTTTCGATCAGATTATTTGATTCCGTGATATTACCCATAATGATGATATCTTTAATTTTCTGGCTAAAAGTAGTTTATAACTCTATAAAACTGCCAATGCAATTATCACATAAAGATTAGAAATAAAAATGAAAATAAAAATTCATGTACGAAATTGTGATAAATTATCAGTAAATTTTACATTTTATTTACAAATAATAACCTTTCAGAAAATCGTTTTTGCTGTTAATAAAAATTTCTTTTTTTCAAGTAAAAAAGTTCACTTCCGAGAACAACGGAATAAGAAATCCTCTAATATTGGGTTGATATTCATGCGGTGATAATATAGTAATTAAATTTTTATAAATCAATGTTTTATAAAGGATATTTAAGAAAGATTTTAATCAGGATTTATGAACGTTAGCGCATTGCAGGAAACAGACTCTTCAGACAGAGATGTTCCTCTTGGTTTTCCCGTGAAAAACGGGAAAAAAAGGGCCGGTTCGTTTGGCCCTGTGCCTCTTAAAGTTTCAGGCTTAATTGGACCCAGCGAGGCGTCAAAAGAATTTCTGCAAAAGCATTTTCCGGGAACTACTATCGAAAATTGGAACGACTGGAAATGGCAAATTCGCAACAGTTTTACATCGCTCAGTCAATTATCTTCCGTGGCAGAACTTTCCGGTACCGAAAAACAGGTTTTACTTTCACCTGGGGTACATCTGCCATTTCGCCTTACTCCCTATTACGCTTCCTTACTTTCGGATCCTAAAGGCGGTGACGCCATTCGAAAAGCCATGGTTCCCGGCGTGGAGGAACTAAAACTTACACCAGGAGAACAGGCTGACCCCTTGAACGAAGAAGCCACTACTCCCGTTCCGCATCTCGTTCACAGGTATCCTGACCGGGTTTTGTTCCTGGCCACCGGTTTTTGTTCGGCTTATTGCCGGTATTGTACCCGTACCCATATGGTCGCTAAAGAAAAAGTGCATTTTAACCGGAATTGGGAACCTGCTATCGACTATATCCGGCAACACGAAGAGATAAGGGACGTGCTGATCTCCGGCGGAGACCCGCTTACGATGTCCGATAACATGTTGAACAATTTACTTACCGAGCTTCACGGCATACCTCATGTGGAGCTTTTACGTATCGGCACAAAAGTTCCTGTGGTGCTGCCGCAGAGGATCACGAATTCGCTGATCTTTATATTAAAGCAATTCCATCCGCTGATGATCAGTATTCATTTTACCCATCCCTCAGAACTGACACCTGAAACATCCGAAGCCTGCAACAGGCTTGCCGATGCAGGTATTCCGCTCGGGAGTCAGACTGTTTTACTGAAGGGGATTAATGATGATGTGACTGTCATGAAAGAACTAATGCAGGGTCTGCTAAAAATCCGCGTCAGGCCTTATTATCTTTATCAGTGCGACCCGATTCCGGGGTCAGCCCATTTCAGGACTCCGGTCCGCAAAGGGATCGAAATTATTCAGGGATTACGCGGCTTTACCACTGGGTATGCCGTTCCAAATTACGTGATCGATACTCCCGGCGGCGGAGGGAAAATCCCGTTGCTTCCCGATTATCTCCAGGGGAAGGAAAACGGGAACCTGATTCTGAAAAATTATGAAGGTAAAACGTTTTATTATCCGGATGCAGAGTCATAAGCGAGTACGAGGCGTAACTAAAAAAGAGAAATGTGAACAGGATGAGAGTAGGACTGACGTACGATCTGAAGTCAGAATATCTGGCTTTGGGATATTCTGCCGAAGAAACAGCTGAGTTGGATAAAGAAGAGACTATTGAGGGTATTGAAAACGCATTGCATCATCTGGGCTACCTGACCGACAGGATCGGGCATGCACGGGCATTGATGCAACGCTTGCTGGATGGCGACCGGTGGGATCTGGTTTTCAATATTTGTGAGGGAATGCATGGCGATGGCCGGGAATCGTTAGTGCCGGCCTTGCTGGACAACTGGCAAATCCCCTATGTGTTTTCAGGTCCTGCCACACTGGCTTTATCGCTCGATAAGGCCATGTGCAAACGAGTCGTGCGCGATGCAGGGATTCCGACCCCTGATTTTTGCCTGATCCATTCTGAAGACAGTTTAGCCGGGGAGAAACCGGCGTTTCCTCTTTTTGTCAAACCGGTATCGGAAGGCACCGGAAAAGGAATCGGCGAATATTCGCTGGTAAATAATGAGGATGAACTGAGGCAGGTATGCCTGGATTTGCTTCATCGTTTTCACCAGCCTGTGCTGGTCGAATCGTATCTTCCCGGTCGCGAATTTACTGTCGGTGTGGTTGGAAATGGAACTGACGCACGGGTAGTTGGTGTCATGGAAGTGGTATTCAAAGAGAATATCCGGGAAATCTATTCATGGGAGAACAAGCAAAACTATGAGGAAGTGATCGATTACATGGCCCTTCATGGCGAATTGGCCCAAAAATGCGGAGACCTCGCACTCAGGGTGTGGAAAGTGACCGGTGCACGCGACGGCGGACGCGTGGATATGAAATTGAATGCCGGCGGAAATCCGGAATTTATAGAGATCAATCCCCTGGCGGGTCTGAATTTTCATGATTCTGACCTGCCGATCCTGGCTGCATTGAACGGAATGAGTTTCAATGAACTGATCGGCGCAATTATGGAAGCGGCTGAAAAGCGAACGT
>CAZOYZ010000013.1:20841-22786 GCA_964584045.1 uncultured Prolixibacteraceae bacterium
AAAAAAATATATCCTTAAACCTGTCGCCGAAGAAGGTTCTGTCAGGCTTGATGAAGAAGCTGTTTTCCGCGGCAACGATACGAGCTTGATCCCGAAGCTGTCAGCGCTGGATCCTGATGAGTACTTTATTGAAGAATTTATTGAAGGACGGGAATTCAATCTGAGTATAACCGGCAAACCCGGTGACTATAAAATTTATCCTGTCGCTGAAATGATCTTTGAAAATTTCCCTGAAGGGAAGGAGCACATGCTGGGTTACAGAGCCAAATGGGATGAACAGTCATTTGAGTATACCCATACATGCAGGAAATTTAATACCCTGATCCCGGAGCCTGTCCTGCACGACGCGTTAATAGCTGCGGCCCTGAAATGCGGAGAGACCTTTCAGCTTTGCGGATATTTCCGCGTTGATTTTCGCGTTTCGGCCGATGGTCAGCCGTTGGTGCTGGAAATTAACGGAAACCCGTGTATTTCATCCGACAGCGGCTTTATTGCGGCTGTTTTGGAAGGCGGCCAGACCGTGACAGAAGCGATCGGGAACATTGTGAAATTCTTAAATTACAACCGGCGACCAGCTGCCGGCAACGAGGAGCTGACCGGTTCCCGTTTTACAATTTGACACTTACGACTAAAATATGACAACATACCGGAATACACTCATCGAATCAGACCGGAACGATTTGAAGAAGCTCCTCGAATCGACAAAGGTGTTTTATGATTTTGAAACAGACGTGGCCATCGAAATCGTTGATGTGTTCCTGAGTAAAGGGGAAGCATCCGGATATTATTTTTACGTGGCTGAACAGGATGGCCGGGTTACCGGTTTTGTTAATTTCGGTCCGACCCCTTGTACCAGGGCCAGTTGGGATATCTACTGGATTGCCGTTACAAAAGAACTTCAGGGACAAGGGCTGGGAGCCGTCCTGCTGAAAATGGCCGAAGACAAAATTGCCGCAAAGGGTGGGTCGAACATCTGGATTGAGACCTCCTCCCGTCCCGATTACCTTCCCACCCGCAAATTTTACCTGAAAACGGGTTATGATCAGGCTTGTGAACTCACCGACTTCTATAACAAGGATGATCACAAGGTCGTCTTCGTGAAGCGTTTATGTGAATCATGAGTTGAATCGTTTATCTTAGCAGTTTTATAAGCTTTGGATGTGCTTCCGCATGGCTTCCCGCTTATGCTCAGGTAGCTACTGAGCTGTGCCGTTTTCTTATTCTTAAAATTTGCTTAAATTTTAAGAACGGCCGTAACCGTTGTAAGAATCATTTGTTTAAATCAACGGCAATTAAAAGAAAATGTGTCGGGAATCGATAAGTAAAATTTTATACAGATGAACATAAAAAGTATGTTAACCCTTGTATTTATTTGCCTGGGAATGATGGTATACGCTCAGGAATGGCATACTGATTTTGATCAGGCAAAAGCCATTGCCGCGAAGGATAACAAAAAGATCATCATGGTATTTCAGGGATCGGACTGGTGTGCACCCTGCATCAGGCTTGATCATGAAATCTGGAGTTCCGAACAGTTTACTGCTTTTGCAAAAGACCATTTTGTAATGTTAAAGGTGGATTTTCCCCGCAAAAAAGCAAATGCCTTACCTCGGGAACAGCAGGAAAAGAATAACAAACTTGCTGAGACATACAATAAGGAGGGCTTTTTTCCATTTGTGGTGGTATTTGATCCTCAGGGACATAAGATCGGGGAAACCGGGTATAAGAAAATAGCTCCTGAGGAATATATCCAACATCTTTTATCTTTCAAATGAAGAACAATTTCCTAGTTTTTACGGCTCTTCTTTTTACAATCCACGCAGCCGCTCAGACTACTTGTGTAAGGACAATGAAACTGATGGGAAGCCGGTTCGATATCACCGTCGTCGCCGGCGATTCTGCGCAGGGGGATCAATATATTGATCTGGCGATAAAGGAGATCAGC
>CAZOYZ010000013.1:22886-27451 GCA_964584045.1 uncultured Prolixibacteraceae bacterium
TTGGACAAAACGCATTTAACGGTCTTTTTAAAGCTGCCAGGCATGAAAATCGGGTTTGGAGCGATCGGTAAAGGTTATGCGGCTGATAGAGCTAAAGCCTTGTTAATGGATGAAGGTGTAACGGCAGGAATTGTCAATGCATCGGGCGATATGAATAGCTGGGGAAAACAGCCCAACGGGAAAGACTGGGAGATCGGGATTACCAATCCAATGGACAAAAGCAAGGTATTTGGTATATTCCCACTCAGGCAGGGCGCCGTGGTCACGTCAGGGAGCTACGAAAAATATGTCACTTTCAACGGGAAACGGTACTCGCATATTATTGATCCGAAAACGGGCTATCCCGCTACAGGGGTGATCAGCGTGACAGTATTTGCGCCAAAGGCTGAGCTGGCCGATGCCCTTGCAACCGCTGTATTTGTAATGGGTATCGACGTGGGGTTGGACCGGCTTAATCAGTTGCCTGAAGTAGATTGCATCATTATCGATGAAAACGGGAAGATCCATATGACCAAAAACATTCGTATTCAGAATATATGATAGTAAAATTGATATGAAACGAGCATGAAAGCCGCGGCTTCCGCCCGAGTTTAGTACGCAAATTATACACGGTTAATTTGAAATAAAAAACATATGAAAAAGAAATTACTGCTTCTGATAGTCTTTGTTTCAGCGCTCCTGGGGTCATGTACCGTGGTCAGGGAATACGAAAAAGTCAACCTGAATGATCCGGACATGGCACTTGCAGTGAAAAAAACAGATCGCTTTGAAACAAATTTTCAGGCATACCGGGAATCCGCCTCTGGTGCCAACGGCGGAAAGACGGGCGGAGGTTGCGGATGTAATTAATTTTTTAACCATGAAGGTACTGACGTTTATTACCATTATCTCCTTTACCATAACAGGATATGCCCAGGATAAAGGAATTCAGGAGCAGACCCTGTACAAAAACAGAGTGCTGGAAAATACAGAGATCGATATTCTGAGCAGTTATTATAAGCAAGATGGAGACCATGCCGCTGTAAGTGGTGGCGTGGGAACGGAAAAACTGACCGATATAGCTCCGGCAATCGTGATCTCAGTTCCGCTGAATGCGGATGACGTGCTGACCCTCGATGCCGGGATCTCTTCCTATACTTCGGCATCATCCAGTAATATCAATCCCTTTGACGGGAAAAAGCCGGCCGATCCTTTTCAGGCTACTTCAGGAGCGTCAAGAATGGATGTTTATACGAATGTGACCGGGTCTTTCAGCCATAGTTCCAATAACAGGAACCGGGTCTGGTCGGCAAAGCTTTCGCTGTCGAACGAGTTCGACTATTCTTCCTTTGGGTTCGGAGGCAGCTATGCCTGGCTGTTCAATGAAAAAAATACTGAATTCAGTATTAACGGGAACGTTTATCTGGATACCTGGAAATTACTGTACCCGGTCGAACTAAGATCTTTTGCCGGCATCAGTGATGAAGATGACGATGAAGAAGATGACGATGACAGGGTTCCATGGGAAAAAATGACAGGAGATCCAAATTATGCCCCATCTTTTAACGGATTTAATGACAAAGCGCGGAATTCATATTCCTTAGGTCTTGGCTTTTCACAAATTCTCTCCAAAAAGCTCCAGGGATCAGTGTCGCTGGACCTGGTTATGCAGAAGGGACTGCTATCCACACCCTATCACCGTATTTATTTTGCAGATGTACCAGATACGTATATAGAAAATTTTCACCTGGCAGACGATGTGGAACACCTGCCAGGTGCCCGGATAAAAGCAGCAGTTGGCGGCAGACTGAATTATTATCTGAATGAGACGTTTGTTGCCAGAACTTACTACCGGTATTACCTCGATGATTGGGGAATCAGCTCGCATACGGCCAGTATTGAGATCCCCGTTAAAATAACCGGTAAGTTCACACTGTATCCATCTTATCGTTTTTACAGCCAGACTGCTGCCGATTATTTTGCAGGATATGAACAGCACTTATCAAGTGAAAAGCGATATACCTCCGATTACGATCTTTCTGAGTTTACAGCAAACCAGTATGGATTTGGCATATCCTACACCGATATTTTTACCAAAACGGGTTTATGGAAGCTGCATCTTAAAAGCATTGATCTGAAGTTTAACCATTATGAACGCGACTCAGGTTTCAAGGCAAATATGGTCTCGTTCGGGATCAACTTTATTCTGGACGATTTATGAGCAACAGATCTGTTCATAAGGCAGATGCCAGTGTTCAAAATGTGTTTAAACCCGGCAACAGATAGATGATCAGGAAAATGCCTCCCGTCAGGATAACGAGGGTCAGGAGGAGGGTAAGCACGGAGGAAGGTTCATAGATCTCGTTATTGATTTGCTTTCCCGTTCTGCGATATTGATAAAACGCAAAAACGGTCAGGATGATCCCAAGGACGACCATAATCACCCCAATGCCGGTTGAATACCCTTTCACTGACAGAACCACCTTATCTTCCATCAGGATAGACAATTCTTTCAGGAACAAACCGAACTTCACGATCACAAAACCCAGTCCGATGAAGGCCAGGCTGGTCCGGACCCAGGCCAGGAACGTGCGTTCATTGGCGAGGTGTTCTCTTGATTTGCTGTTGCTTTCTTTACTCATAGGCTTCATAAAGCTACTGGTAAAGATAATTGTTTCCTTGTCAATCTGCTGCTCTTTTTACAAAGTTGTCCGCGTCCACTCCGTCGACCTGCCCAGCCAGCGGATACCCACGACATAGCCTTTCATAAAGAGCTGTTCGTCGCTCTCTTTCATCCAGACATAACAATCATAGGTTTTACCGGATTTCGGATCGTAAATACGGCCTCCGCTCCATTCATTCTTCTCATTATTGTAACGAAGTCCGCTTAGGATCGTAAGTCCCAGGACGAAGCGGTCCCGCAGGGCCGGATCAGGATTTTCATCATCTTTAGGCGGTTGTCCGTTTTCGTATTTCTCGGGTATCATGTAAATGATTGTTCCCGAATACGATCCGTCGTTTGACTTTTTTACTTCAATTTTCGATGTTTTCTCATCATTCCACCATATCCCGGTAATTCTTTCAGATTTTTGCGCAAAAAGTTGCATCCCGGTAAAAACAAAAATGAAAGTAACAAACAGATTTTTCATGCTGATAAGTGTTAAGGTTGATGAACGAATGTTTTAAGGCAAAATGGAAATGAACAGTAAAGATATGTTTTTTCGAGCACCTTATGAAACTGTAAGTACGGTGTTTCTCCGGTTTTTATACGAACCGGTGTAATTTACGGTATTCGCCCGGCGTAGAACCGGAGTATCTTTTAAACATCCGGTTGAAATAGGAAAAATTGTCAATCCCGGTTTCAAGAGCGATTTTTTCAACCGGATCAGTGGTCATGATCAACTGCAATTGGGCATCTTCGATCCGTTTACGGTTGATGTAGTCAATGGGACGTACGCCCATTACTTTCAGGAAAAGCCGCGAAAAATACCCGTTCGACAGGCGACAGAGCGTTGCCAGTTCTGTGATCGTGAGTTGCGTTGAAAGGTTCGCGCTGATGTGATCAACAACCTGGCTGATCTTTGAATCGGGATTTAACACGGTTCCTCTTTTTGTTTTGGATCCGGTTTCTATAAATCTTGAAAAAAGCTGCAGCAAAATACCGTGGGTTTCCATATAGCCCGCGATCTGCTGTGGCGAACAGCCGGACGGGGGTCGGGGAATAAGATCATGTTTACAATATTTTTCCGGGTCCTGATTCGCCAGTCTCCTGCCGGGGTTGAGTTCCAAAATGCGTTCCATTAAAAGAAAATCGGTTTCTGTTGCCGGCAGCTCGCAGTTGAAATCAAGGAGCCTGAACAGGTCGGCCCCGCTCGTAACTTGCGGAATAAAATGGATATAAACATGTCCTAAAAAAGTGTCGCTCGAATAATTGCAAACTGTAAAGCTGGGTATCAGATACATTCTGCCGGGTTTTAATTCGTACTTTTTATGATTGTGGATGACCGTCCCCTCTCCGCTTTTAACCAGGTACAACCGGGTAAACGGACTGGTCACCTTCTGAAAATTCCAGTTCCGGGCGATGCATTCATCCACGTTCAATAACGAAAGGTGCAGACTTCTGAGCAGATTTTGTGCGTCCATTTATGTTGTTAAAAGCCTGAAAATTATAGAAAATTTTTAAGTTCCGAAGTATAAAAGTCCGATTTGTGCATAATCAGGATTGAAATATGAAAGCGATTGACGGTTCAAACCGTTAATATTGTAAAAAAACCAAAATCAGCAGCAGAAATGGACCACAGGGAACGTTTTTTTGCAACTATACATCATCAACCGGTCGATCGTCCTGCGTCGTGGTTAGGTTTGCCTGTACCATCGGCAGAACCCGGCTTGAAAAAATATTTCGGGGTAACAGACATTGACCGGTTACGGGACGTGATCGGCGATGATATTTATCCGATCGAGGTGCCCTATTGCTATCCTCCGTCAAACCATATTGCCTGCGCATTTAATTTCGCCAAGGTGAGCCACCGGGATACACCTGACGAACGGACGTTGACCGCACCGGGCTTTTTTGAAGATTATTC
>CAZOYZ010000014.1:0-1468 GCA_964584045.1 uncultured Prolixibacteraceae bacterium
GAACCTTTAGTGAATACCTGCTCATCCCTGGCTTAACCTCAAAAAAATGTAATCCCTCGAATGTCTCGCTCCGGACCCCCCTTGTCAGTTTCAAAAAAGGAGAGGAACCAGCGATCAAATTAAACATACCGTTTGTATCGGCGATTATGCAATCCGTCTCCGATCATAATCTGGCGATCGCTTTGGCCAGGAACGGAGGACTTTCGTTTATTTTTGGGTCCCAGCCCATCGATAGCCAGGCGGATATGATCAGGCGGGTAAAAAAGTTCAAAGCCGGTTTTGTGATCAGCGATTCGAACCTGACCCCCGAACATACCCTGAAGGACGTACTGGAACTTAAAGAGACAACAGGCCATTCCACCCTTGGGATCACGAAAGACGGGAGTCCCAACGGAAAGCTGCTCGGTATCGTCACCAGCAGGGATTACCGGACAGGGCGTGATCCTCTGGACTTGAAAATCAAGTATTTCATGACGCCTTTCGACAAACTCATTACCGGGAAACTCGGAATTAGCTTAAACGATGCAAATGATATCATTTGGGATCATAAGCTGAATACACTCCCTATTATCGATGAAAATCAAAATCTTAACTTTTTTGTATTCCGCAAGGATTACGAAAGCCATAAAGAATACCCGAATGAACTTTCGGATGAAGATAAGAAACTGCTGGTCGGTGCCGGGATAAACAGCAGGGATTACCGCGAGCGCGTGCCGGAACTGGTCAAGGCCGGCGTTGACGTTCTTTGTGTGGACTCTTCTGACGGATTCTCGGAATGGCAACATGATACGATCGAATACATCAAAAAAGAATATCACGGAACGGTCAGGATCGGAGCAGGAAATGTGGTAGACCGGGATGGATTTCTCTACCTGGCCAAAGCCGGAGCTGATTTCGTGAAAGTCGGTATTGGCGGGGGATCTATTTGTATTACGCGCGAACAGAAGGGTATTGGGCGCGGGCAGGCCACTGCGGTTATCGAAGTTGCCGCCGCCCGTGACGAATATTTTAAGAAAACGGGGTTGTACGTTCCTATCTGTTCCGACGGTGGAATCGTACAGGACTATCATATGGTACTGGCATTGGCCATGGGCGCCGATTTCCTGATGATGGGACGCTATTTTGCCCGTTTTGACGAAAGCCCTACCCGCAAAATCATGATCAATAACCGCTATGTGAAGGAATATTGGGGCGAAGGTTCAAACCGGGCCCGCAATTGGCAACGCTACGATATGGGCGGAAGCGAACATCTCAAATTTGAAGAGGGGGTTGACAGCTATGTACCTTATGCCGGCAAGATGAAAGACAATCTGGATATCACGCTGGGCAAAGTCAAATCGACCATGTGCAGTTGCGGCGCACTATCAATTCCCGAGCTTAAGGAAAATGCGAAAATAACCCTGGTTTCGGCGACCAGCATTGTTGAAGGCGGAGCACATGATGTGATCCTCAAGGATGCGAATATGTA
>CAZOYZ010000014.1:1568-4458 GCA_964584045.1 uncultured Prolixibacteraceae bacterium
TTATATTTTTCCCTGTACCAGGAATAAGTCAGTGGTTCTTCTTCCGATATCAATTCGTTATCAAGCACCTCACCGATCATCAGCCAGTGTGATCCAAGATCGTTCATCTCCCGGATCTCACAATCAAACCAGGCGAGAGAATCGTTTAACACGACTGGGACTCCTGTCCTGGAACGAATGATCTCCAGATCATTGAATTTATCGATATCCTTTCCCGACTTAAAGCCGAAATCCCCGATCAGTTTTGCACCGGCATCTTTTCGTAAAACGGAAACGGAAAAGGCTCCTGCTTTCCTGATCACTTCCGCGCTGGCATTATTTTTATGACAGGAAATGGCGATCAGCGGAGGATTTGAAGTGACCTGAAAAACAGTATTGGCGATGTAACCTACTTTTTGGCCTTCAAATTCAGATGCGATCAGGTAAATTCCGTAAGTGAGCTGGTGGAACGGACGAAGCTTCATAATGATCACGATTTTGGTACGTTTTAAAGATGCAAATATTTTTGTGAACCTGCAACATGACTGAACTACGGCAGCTAAAAGCTCACAGCTAACTCTTTAGTCTTGATATTGAATAATAATTATCTTTGTTCTGCTCAACTCGAAAATCAGTAACAGACAAAATAATGATCAAAAAATATAGTATATTACTCTTAATCAGTTTGATATGGAGCGGGGAGGTTTTCTCATGTACCAATTTTCTGATTACGAGAGGTGCTTCTGCCGACGGATCTTGTATGATCACGTATGCGGCCGATTCACACACGTTATACGGTGAACTGTACTATCAGCCGGCGGCCGACTACCCGGAAGGTGCCATGCGTGCCATCACCGAGTGGGACACCGGCAAACCTATGGGACGGATTCCACAGGTTGCTCATACCTACAGTGTGGTTGGGAATATGAACGAGCATCAGGTCGCCATTGGCGAAACCACCTTTGGTGGCCGTGAAGAACTGGCCCGGCAGAAGGGAGCGATCATGGATTACGGCAGTTTGATATACGTAGCGCTGCAACGGGCCAAAACAGCACGGGAGGCTATCGGGGTCATGACTTCGCTTGTTGAAGAATATGGTTACGCAAGTTCCGGGGAATCTTTTTCCATAGCCGACCCCCGCGAAGTATGGATCCTGGAAATGATCGGGAAGGGTGAAAGCGAAAAGGGAGCAGTTTGGGTTGCGGTAAAGGTGCCCGACGGGTATATCAGCGGACATGCCAATCAGGCGCGGATCACCACCTTCCCGCTAAACGATCCGGAAAACTGCCTTTACTCCAGGGACGTGATCTCGTTTGCAAGAGAGAAAGGCTGGTATGACGGAATTAATAAAGATTTCAGTTTTTCTGACGTGTATGCTCCTCTGAACTTTGAAGGAGCACGTTTTTGTGACGCACGCGTGTGGTCAGGATTCAGGAAAGTGGCTTCAGGCATGGATCAGTATCTGGAATACGCCAAAGGCGATATCAGGTATGATGATCCATACCAGTTTGCATCAAACCGCCTCCCGTTGTGGGTAAAGCCCGATAAAAAGCTTTCTGTGAAAGATGTCATGGAAATGATGCGCGACCATTTTGAGGGAACCGAACTGGACATGACCCGTGACCTGGGTGCCGGCCCCTACAAATTGCCATACCGGTGGCGGGGACTGACGTGGAAGGTGGATTCAGTGACCTATTGCAACGAACGGGCCATTTCCACCCAGCAAACCGGTTTTTCTTTTGTAGCCCAATGCCGTTCCTGGCTGCCTTCACCTGTCGGAGGAATTCTTTGGTTTGGTGTAGATGACACGTACAGTACCTGCTACGTGCCGATGTATTGCAGCATCACCCGCATTCCTGAATGTTTCGCGGTGGGCAACGGAGACCTGTTAACCTATTCGGAGACTGCGGCGTTTTGGACATTCAATAAAGTGTCCAACCTGGCTTACCTGCGTTATGACAGTATGATCGGACATATCCGCGAAAGTCAGGCTCAGACGGAAAACAAGTTTTTCAGTGATCTCCCGACTGTTGAAAAGACAGCGAAAACACTCTACGAGACGGAAGGGCCTGAAAAAGCACGTGAATTCCTAACCGAATATTCAGTAAATGAAGCCAACAACGTAACCGGGAAATGGGAGACCCTGTTCCGGTATCTGCTGGTCAGGTATCTGGACGGAAATGTCAAAAAGGAGAAAAACAACCAGTTTGAACGGAATGAATATGGTGTTCCTGCCGCACCCGAACATCCGGGATACCCGGAATGGTGGTACAGGGCTGTCGTGAACAGTACAGGCGATCATTTTAAGGTAAAATAGTCGTAAGTAACGGCTCGTGAGTCAATTTATTTTTTCCAACCCTTTGGACTTGTTTTATTTTTACTATTTTTGCGCAAAAATTTGCAATCTCTTACACAAGATCAGGAATGTGTAACATTGCCGCTAAAATTAAAGAAAATGGATCTGATTAAAGTAGTTGAAGACGCATTTACCCTGGAAAACAAGCTGCCTAAATTCGGTGCCGGTGATACGATCACCGTTCATTACAAGATTAAGGAAGGAAACAAGGAACGTATACAGGACTTTCGTGGTGTAGTTATCCAGGTAAAAGGGACAGGAGTGACAAAAACGTTTACTGTCCGAAAAATGTCGGGAAACATTGGCGTAGAAAGAATTTTCCCCGTATCATCTCCCTTTATTGATGGTATTGAAATTAACAAAAAAGGAAGTGTACGACGCAAACGTATTTTCTATCTGCGAGGCCTGACCGGTAAAAAAGCCAGGATCAAGGAAAAAAGAGTCTGAAAACTCTGATGATATTTATAAAGGCCTCCCTCCCGGAGGCCTTTTTTGTTTCGTTCTCCGGTAAAATACCCGTCAATCCGTGATAAAAATCAATGATTTTGTCCCGGG
>CAZOYZ010000014.1:4558-9289 GCA_964584045.1 uncultured Prolixibacteraceae bacterium
TACTCCCGTTCGGCAAAGCTAAACTTGGTTTGCCTTTGCACTCACTTATTCGTAATTTTCAAAAAAAATAGGATCATGGCTCTTCTTACAAAAGAAAAAGTATTCACCTTGAACTGGTTCAGAGAATACATTTACATCACGGCAGGTGCATTTATTCTGGCTGTGGGTTTCGTTTTTTTCATTACTCCCCATAAAATTGTCCCGGGCGGAGTATATGGCATTGCCATTATGGTCCATTACCTCAGCAGAGGTGTTTTCTCCATCTGGCCTGACGGCTTTCCTATCGGATTATTCGGGTTGATCCTGAATATTCCGCTTACAATAGCAGGAATTAAAATTCTGGGTCCCAGATTTGGCGTTAAGACGATTACCGGCTTTGTACTCTCATCCGTTTTTATTGATCTGATCACCTGGCTGAGGACAGACGGAGATGCGCCTCTCGTTCCGGACGTCCTGCTTTCATGTGTCTTTGGCGGTGTTCTGATCGGTTTTTCACTTGGACTGATCTTTAAATCGCGCGCAACATCAGGCGGATCGGACATTATTGCGATGATCCTGGCCAAATACACGGGTGCGCAACTGGGACAACTAATGATCTATGTCGATTCCGTAATCGTCTTACTGGGTCTTGCGGCTTTCGGCGACTGGCAGATACCGCTTTATTCCTGGCTGGTGATCTACATTAGCGGAAAGGCGATTGACATTACGATTGAAGGGGTAAATTATAATAAAGCGTTGTTCATCATCTCCAGTAAACACGAAGAAATCAGAGAAAAGATCCTGGTCGATCTGGGGCGAGGCGGCACCTATTTAAAAGGGAATGGCCTGTTTACTTTTGAAGAAAAACAAATTATTTATACGATTGTCAGCCGAAGGGAGGTCGCCATCCTTGAACGTTTTATCAGCCAGATCGATCCCGACGCTTTTATTGCGATCATGGATACCCGCGAGATCCTCGGAGAAGGATTCCAGTCATTAAAAAAGAAAACCGATCCGTAAGATATTCCGTGTGAAAATTTGTAAAATTTCATAACTTTGGTCATTCCGGCTGATAACTGATATGAAACACCTGCTTTTGACGATTTTGATCATCACCGGCGTGTCCGCTTCTCAGGCACAGACCGTAGCTTTGGTTTTGAGCGGCGGCGGTGCAAAAGGACTGGCACATATAGGAGTGATTAAAGCACTGGAAGAAAATAATATTCCCATCGACTATGTGGCAGGAACTTCGATGGGGGCCATCGTGGCCGGACTTTACGCTGCGGGATTTTCCACAGAGCAAATGGATGACCTTTTCAGGTCGGAACAGTTTAAGTTCTGGTCGACAGGCGTGATCCAGGAAGAATACCGCTATTATTTCAGAAGGTCTCAGGAAACACCGGCGTGGCTTAGCTTTGATCTGGAAAAAAGAGAAGATAAGGTAAAACTGCTGTTGCCCACCAATATTATCCCGGAGGGACAGATGGATTTTGCTTTTATGGAGTTGTTCTCGTCAACCAGTGCGGTTTGTAACAATGATTTTGATCGGTTATTTGTTCCGTTTATGTGCATTGCCACCGATGTTTACAACAATAAGGAATTGGAGATCAGAAGCGGAGACCTGGGTGAAGCGATACGCGCATCCATGACTTTCCCGTTTTATTTCAAACCTATTGAAATTGACGGATCCCTGGTCTTTGACGGGGGAATCGTCAACAATTTTCCCGTCCAAAACACCTTGGAAGCCTTCAATCCGGACATCATTATCGGACATAAGGTAGCCAATAATGCCCGCAAGCCCGACGAGGATGATGTGATGGCCCAACTGGAAAATCTTATCATGCAAAAAACAAAATATGAAGTACCGCCTTCCAGGGGAGTCTTGCTCGAAACCAGCTTCAGCAATATCAGTTTGCTTGATTTTGATAAAATTGATCTCATTGAACAGGCGGGATATAACAAAGCTCAAAGCGTCATAGACAGTATAAAATCCCGGATCAGCAGAAGAGTATCCCTCCATGAGGTAGAGAAAAAAAGAGAAGAATTCAACCGGAAAAAGCCCGATTTGAGATTTCAGAACATCCAGGTGGAAGGCGTTGCCGATCCGCTCCAGCGAAAATATATTATCCAAAGCCTTAAGCACCGATCCACCACGATCGGTCTGGAAGAACTAAGAAATGAATATTTTAAGCTGGTAGCAGATCCCCAGATCAGATCGATCCGGCCACTGGCTATTTATAACCCCGAAACCGGCTATTTCGATCTTCACCTTAAAGTGAAAAAAGGAAAACCGATGGAAATAAAATTCGGGGGAAATATATCCACCAAACCGATCAATCAGGGTTTTTTCAGCGTGGATTACCGCTTCTTTAAGAACCGTGCCTACACGATAAGCACAAACATCTATTTTGGACGCTTTTACAGTTCCTTTGATTTCGGAGGAAGAATTGATTTTCCTTCAAAGGTCCCGTTCTACCTGTCCGGAAATTTTACCTTCAACCGGTGGGACTATTACGCCACCAGCGATGATTTCTTTTTTGAAGACGTATTGCCGCCCTATGTGATCAGGGATGAAAACAACCTGCGGTTTGAAATGGGTTTTCCCGTTGGAAACAAGGGTAAACTCGCGGTGGGAAGCAGCTTTTCTGTAGCAGCAGACGAGTATTATATCAACGAAGAAGTCAAGAAAGCAGACGTTGCAGATCGCACCCGTCTTGACGCGTTTGCCGCGCAGGTACGATTTGAGAAAAACTCATTCAATTTCAGACAATATCCCACTGAAGGAATGTCTTCTCTCGTAGGTCTTACTTTTGTTAACGGAAAGGAAATATACAGACCAGGCTCTGCGCTGTCTTCCACACTGCAGAGAAGTGGCGGAGATCACCAGTTTTTTATCCTGAAAAGCACCTACGAGAAATATGTTAAGATCAACCGTAAAATATCGCTGGGACTTTTCGCCGAAGGAGTATACAGTAATAAAAAAGTCATGAGTAATTACCGGTCAACCTTATTAAGCGCGCCGGCATTTACACCTGTCCCGTACAGCCAAACCCTTTTCCTCGACGAATTCAGGGCCCCAAAATATGCTGCATCGGGCATTAAGCTGGTCGGAAAGCTTACAGATCAGTTACATGTCAGAGCAGAAGGGTATGGCTTTTCTCCGGTAAAAGAGATTTTGGAAACTGAAAATCATCAGGCACAGTATCATGAAAAGGCGTTTACTTCATTGAAGACGATGGCAATGGGTGGTCTGATCTATCATACAGGCATGGGCCCGGTTAGTCTGACGCTAAATTATTTTGACAACAAAGACACTAAATTATACGTTGTTTTAAGTTTCGGCTATGTGCTGTTTAATAAACGGGGATACTAGCATAGGGCATAGGGCATAGGGCATAGAGCATGAAGCATGGGTCACAGAGCGTAGGGCGGGAACGTAAAAATTTCAGAGAATGAAAGAGAAAAAATAAACTAAATTTGAAATTTATTTTTTCATTCCCTTTAAAAAGGCTAATTTCATTGTTATTTTTCAGTTGAAGCTTTTGCAATTTTAGTATTAGTTTCTGTTCTTTGATCAAGTTTTTGAAAGTGAATCTTACATATCATGACGTATTACATGACATGTTTCATTTTTGATTTTTTTCAGTTAAGTTTATGCAGTTATCGTATCAATGCTGTATTTAATATGAAACATCGTATGAAAGGCAAAAGAATCTTTTCTCAGTTCTTATTGATCGTTATCATTCTTTTTACGGTTTCAGGAAGCGCCCAGAATTTCTTCAATTCTGATTATGATCCCGCAAAAACCTACATCATGATGACACATCCCACCGTTGAAAATATTGAGTCAATCAAGTACCTTGTTGACAACCATATCTTATTTGTTGGAGAATCGGAATTTATAGGGATCTATTTCTACGCAGAAAAGTATGACTATTCCCAGTCCATCCGTTACATTCGCGACAATAACCTGGAAAAATTTCATTTGCAGCGGCTTACCGGCACGCTGATGAATGACAATATCTTTACTCCAAATGACTTCACCAACAATTTTGACATCATGTTCAGTCAGTCGAAAGGTGTTTTTTTGTTTGGGGGACCTGATATACAGCCCGAGATTTACGGCGAGGAAAAGAAGTATGCGGAAGTAACCGATCCGCAGAGACATTTATTTGAGCTGTCCCTTGTTTTCCATTTATTGGGAAGTAACAAAAATCCGAGTTTTACCCCATTTCTGGAAAGAAATCCCAAATATTTTGTGGTTGGCTTCTGTCTTGGCATGCAGACCATGAACGTGGCGACCGGCGGAACAATGGTGCAGGATATACCCCAGGAACTTTACGGGGTAAGCAGTTCACAGGATATCGTTCAACTGGAGCAGGACAATTTGCACCGGAACTACTGGCAGGATATTTTTGACAACGATCAGTTAATGACCGTCAGCTTCCATCCTTTGAGACTTGAAATCAACGGTTTCTTCATGAAGGAAGTCAAGTGGAGTAAATCAAATATTTCTCCGCCGGTGCTTAGTTCTCATCATCAGGCTATTGAAAATCTGAACAGTTGCTGGGAAGTCACTGCCCGGTCGATGGACGGTAAGGTCATTGAAGGGATCAGACACAAAAAATATCCCAATGTTTTTGGAGTTCAGTTTCATCCCGAAGTTCCTGCGTTGTATGAACCCCGGGAAGCTTACAAGTTTTCACCGCGGGATGTCATGCAAAGCTACAATGAACGCATCGGAAGTGACGG
>CAZOYZ010000014.1:9389-18892 GCA_964584045.1 uncultured Prolixibacteraceae bacterium
TCAAATGTTTATTATGGGTTTCATTGAGGAAATAAAGCGGAGAAGGACGTTTGGGATTGTGAGCCATCCGGATGCCGGAAAGACTACACTCACAGAAAAACTGTTATTATTTGGAGGGGCCATCCGTGTTGCGGGTGCGGTTAAAAGCAACAAGATCAAAAAGGGCACGACTTCCGATTTTATGGAAATTGAGCGTCAAAGGGGGATTTCAGTAGCAACCTCGGTCATGGGGTTCGACTACAGGGGCTACAAAATCAATATCCTTGACACACCCGGACACCAGGATTTCCAGGAAGACACCTTTCGCACACTGACAGCGGTCGACAGTGTCATTATTGTCATTGACGCGGCAAAAGGTGTGGAACCGCAAACCGAAAAACTAATGAACGTGTGCCGGATGAGAAAAACTCCGGTGATCGTGTTCATCAATAAACTCGACAGGCCGGCCCGCGATCCGTTCCTGCTTCTGGACGAGGTGGAAAAACAGCTTCAGATCAGGACGCGTCCTTTAAGCTGGCCAATTAACAGCGGCCCGGACTTCAAAGGCGTATACAACATTTATCGCAAAAGTCTGAACCTGTTCCACGCCAGCGTTCAGGAAATAGAAGACGGAATCCTATTTGAAGATCTGAATAATCCCGGGTTGGAAAGGCATATCGGAAGCGATGCGGAAACCCTTCGGGAAGAGGTGGAACTTGTGGAAGGAGTTTATCCCGAATTCATCGCCGACGCTTATCTCAAAGGGGATCTGGCCCCCGTGTTTTTTGGAAGTGCCCTTTATAATTTCGGCATACAGGAATTACTCGATACATTTGTCGAAATCGCCCCTTACCCACGTCCCGGCTACACGGAGGAACGGGAAGTGCACCCGGAAGAAAACGAATTCACGGGGTTCGTATTTAAAATTCATGCCAATATTGATCCCAATCACCGGAGCCGTATTGCATTTGTCAAGATCTGTTCCGGTAAATTCGAACGGAATAACCTTTATAAACATGTACGTACGGGAAAATTGTTCCGTATTTCGAGTCCGACAGCTTTCATGGCATCTCAGAAAGAGGTCGTGGACGAAGCTTACCCGGGCGATATCATCGGTATACCCGACAACGGGAATCTGATCATCGGTGATACGCTCACGTCAGGAGAAGATATTCATTTCAAAGGACTGCCAAGTTTCAGTCCTGAATTATTCCGTTATATTGAAAATGCCGATCCGATGAAATCCAAGCAACTGGCAAAAGGCATCGACCAGCTTATGGATGAAGGAGTGGCGCAACTTTTTACCAGTCAGTTCAACGGAAGAAAGATCATCGGAACGGTGGGTCAGCTGCAGTTTGAAGTGATCCAGTACCGGCTGGAGCATGAATACAATGCCAGGTGCCGTTTCGAAAACATCCCGATGCATAAAGCCTGCTGGGTTGAATGCGACAATAAAAAGATCCTCGCCGAATTTAAGCAGCGGAAACATCAGAAAATGGCGCGGGATAAAAGAGGGCGGGATGTGTTTTTGGCCGATTCTCCTTTCATCCTTCAAATGGCACAGGATGAATTCAGGGAAATGAAGTTCCATTTTACCAGTGAATTTTAAATCACTGATTATTTTTCTATATTCGTAGAAACAGTAAGACATCATCAATGGAGGGAATTTACGAAACAGATTTGTTTTCCTACGTGATTTTACCTCTGCTTATCATCGTTGCGCGTATCAGTGATGTTTCGTTTGGTACGCTGCGTATCGTGATGGTCTCCAAAGGGCAAAAAATCATCGCGCCTATACTTGGCTTTTTTGAGGTCGTGATTTGGCTGATCACGATGAGCAAAGTCATTCAGAACATCGACAACTGGGTAGCTTACGTCGCATATGGGTTAGGCTTTGCATCAGGAAATTACATTGGACTGATCATCGAAGAAAGACTGGCTGTAGGTATTGTGCGGCTCCAGATCATCACCCGTACCAACGCAGACCAGCTGATCGTCAAGCTCCGGGAAAGCGGCTACGGCATTACCTATCATGAGGCGAACGGTTCGGAAGGCAAGGTCGCCGTGATCTATTCTATTATCAAGCGCTCTAATATTAACAATGTGATCGAACTGATCAGGATCTATAATCCCCAGGCATTTTATTCTGTAGCGGACGTGCGGTTTGTAAGTAAGGAAGTGTACTCTCCTTCCCTTCCGATCTCCACCTTAAGGCGATGGAGAAAAGGGAAATGAGTTCAAATCACTAAAAAAAGACTAAATCCTATTCGTATTTTCAATAAAATTGCAATCTTTGTCCCACTTAAAACTACTCGCAATTAACTCGATTAACCGAAAAATATACACCTATGTTTAAGATCCAGACCTTAAATAAAATTGATCCCATCGGGTTGAAAAATTTCCCCCTCGATCAATATGAAATTGCCAGTGAATTTAAAAATCCGGATGCAATTATCGTAAGAAGTCAATCCATGCATGAAATGGAGCTTCCTGCCAGTGTAAAAGCGATTGCGAGGGCCGGTGCCGGAGTAAATAATATTCCTGTTGATCAATGTACCAATAACGGTATTGTCGTTTTCAACACCCCGGGGGCCAATGCTCACGCGGTAAAAGAACTGGTAATTGCTTCTTTGATCCTTTCTTCGCGTCATCTTGCCGAATCCATCGAATGGACAAAAACACTGGCCGGGAAAGGAGACGAAGTTCCCAACCTGGTCGAGTCCGGAAAGAAAAACTTTGGAGGAAATGAGATCCGGGGTAAAACACTTGCCGTGATCGGACTGGGAGCAATCGGCGTTTTAATTGCCAACGCGGCGCAGGCACTGGGAATGGAAGTGTTGGGTTACGATCCTTACATTTCGGTCAAACAGGCCTGGAAATTAAGCAGGAATGTCAAACAGGCCGAAGGCATTGAAGTCCTTTTGTCCAATGCCGATTATGTGACCATTCATATTCCTCAAACCTCCGAGACCAAAGGATATATTAACAAGGACAAGATCAGGATGATGAAGAACGGCGTTCGCATCATGAATTTCTCCCGCGGAGGTCTCGTGAACAAGGCAGACCTGTCTGAAGCTCTGGAATCGGGTAAAGTAAAATGCTATGTGACCGATTTCCCTGAAGAGGACATCTTACACATGAAAAATGCAATTGCCATTCCCCATCTGGGTGCATCGACTGAAGAGTCGGAACAAAATTGCGCGGTGATGGCGGTAGACCAGGTACGCAACTATCTTGAAAATGGCAACATTGTTAATTCGGTAAACTTCCCTGAAGCGGAAATGGAACGTCACGGCGGTCCGCGCATGGTGATCGCCAACAAAAACATTCCGAAAATGGTGAGTCAGATCTCAGGTTTGCTGGCCTCACAGGGACTGAATATCGCCAATATGCTGAACAAGAACAAAGCCGATATTGCCTATAATATCATTGATCTTGACGGAACTCTTCCGACTAACGGGATGGTGGATCAGTTAAAAGCCATTGAAGGGATCATCTCGGTACGAGTACTTCCATAAATCAAATATAAAATGAAGAGTAGCTTGATTCTAAAAGTAGCGGACAACATTCGGATCCTTTCGGCTGCTATGGTTGAAAAGGCGAAGTCGGGCCATCCCGGCGGCGCCATGGGTGGAGCCGATTTTGTCAGTGTGCTGTATTCAGAATTTCTGAATTATGACCCCGGTGATATGAACTGGATCAACAGGGACCGGTTCTTTTTGGACCCGGGACACATGTCGCCCATGCTGTATTCCATACTGGCACTGGCAGGAAATTATACCATGGAGGACCTGAAGAACTTCAGGCAATGGGGCAGCGTGACCCCGGGACATCCTGAGCTGGATGTAAACCGCGGGATCGAAAATACCTCCGGCCCCCTTGGGCAAGGACATACCATGGCTGTGGGTGCAGCCATTGCCGAGCGTTTTTTGGTTCACCGGTTCGGGGATTGGATGTCTCACAAAATATATACCTATATCTCAGACGGCGGCATTCAGGAGGAAATATCGCAGGGTGCAGGCCGGATTGCAGGGAACCTGGGACTTAGCAATCTTATTATGTTTTTTGACTCGAACGATATTCAGCTTTCGTCAGAAACATGGGAAGTGACCTGCGAGGATACTGCAAAAAAATATGAAGCGTGGGGATGGCGGGTGATCACGATCAATGGCAACGATATTGAGGCCATTCGCGAAGCATTGAAAGCAGCCCGCGCCGAAACGGAAAAACCAACCCTGATCATTGGTAAAACGATCATGGGTAAGGGTGCACTGACCGAATCGGGTGAAAACTTCGAAAGGAAATGTTCAACACATGGCATGCCCCTGGGTGAAGCCGGTGCTTCATTTAAAAAGACAATTGCCAACCTGAACGGAAATCCCGAAGATCCTTTTGTCGTTTTTGACGATGTTCAGGATCTTTTTAAGAAGCGGAAAGAGGAACTCATTAAAGCCGCTGCAACGAAAAAAGCCCTGCAGGCTGATTGGGAAAAAGCCAATCCCGCTCTGGCGGCAAAGTTGAAGAGCTTTTTCTCAAAAGAAGCTCCTTCATTCGATTACAGCAGCATTGTTCAGAAGGCAGGGATCGCAACGCGTGCTGCTTCATCGGCGGTTCTGGCGGCCTTTGCCGGATCAGTCGAAAACATGATCGTTACGTCGGCCGACCTTTCCAATTCCGACAAAACTGACGGTTTTCTTAAGAAAACCAAAGCCTTCAAAAAAGGAGATTTCAGCGGAGCCTTCCTTCAGTCGGGCGTATCGGAACTCACCATGGCGTGCCTGGTAAACGGGATGGCCTTGCACGGCGGAGTAATACCTGCCTGCGGCACATTCTTTGTCTTTTCCGATTATATGAAACCGGCTGTCCGTTTGGCTGCGCTGATGCAACTGCCGGTAAAATATATCTGGACTCATGATGCTTTCCGTGTGGGAGAGGACGGTCCAACTCATCAGCCGGTTGAACAGGAAGCCCAGATCAGACTGCTTGAAAAACTGCAAAATCATCACGGGAAGAATTCGATGCTGGTACTTCGTCCCGCCGACAGTGACGAAACAACCGTAGCCTGGAAAATGGCCATGGAAAACACGTCCACGCCAACGGCGCTGATCCTTTCCCGCCAGAATATCAAAAGCCTGCCGGCCAGGGCCGACCGTTATGCGGAAGCGCAACAGGCCGAAAAAGGAGCTTACATTGTTTCGGACAGTGAAGGTACACCCGATGTGATCCTTTTGGCAAGCGGTTCGGAAGTCAGCACGTTGGTTGAAGGAGCGGCCTTACTCAGCAATGACGGTATCAAATGCCGGATCGTATCTGTTCCTTCGGAAGGAGTTTTCAGAAATCAGCCGGCAGCATACCAGAATCAAGTATTGCCGGCAGGCATCAAAAAATTCGGGTTAACAGCCGGGCTCCCGGTGACGCTCGAAGGGCTGACCGGTACTGAGGGAAAGGTGTTTGGCATGAATTCGTTTGGATTTTCCGCACCGTATACCGTATTAGATGAAAAACTTGGCTTTACCGGCCCCAATGTATATCAACAGGTTAAAGCGTTTCTTGCCTCATAAAAAAAACCGGCAATGCCGGTTTTTTTTATGAGCAGACCACTTCAAGCCATGCCTTTGCCATCAGTTGCGCACCGGCCATGGAAGGATGTACCCCGTCCGGACTCCAGTATGCCGCCGGAGCATGCTTCAACGCTTCCCGGAAAATCGTATGGTAGGGAATAAAAAGCGTTCCGAACTCCTTCGAGAGTGTCTTCGATGCTTTCCTGTAGGGCTCAAATTCCATTTGCCATCCCTCACCGATCGCCGTGCCTCCTTCGACCGCGAACGGCTCGCAAATCACCAATCTCACATTGGGTAAGGCTTCCTTTGTTCTCTTTAACAACGCCCGGTAATCTCTCTCATACACTTCAACGGTGCCCTCGTATTTCGCGTTACGCTTATGCCAATAGTCATTAACACCGATCAAAATGCTCAACAGATCCGGCTTTAGATCCAGGCAATCTTCCTGCCACCTGCCGTCCAGTTGAAAAACCTTGTTCCCGCTGATCCCCCGGTTATAAATCGTTAAATCCTTTTCGGGCATCTCAGCCAGCAGACCGGCCGCTGTCATTAAGGCGTAACCGCCTCCAAAGGATCCGGCGTGGTTCGGCTTTTGTGCTTTTCTATCCCGCCCGGCATCCGTAATGGAATCACCCTGGAAGAGGACCACACTTTTTTCCCTCAGCAAACTGCCGCCTCCCGGCTTCTTTTTTTCGGCGGGCAAGGTAGCAGACAAAATTACAGGGATACTGGCAACTCCGGCCACCTGTGCTGCAGAATGCGCGATAAAATGGCGTCTTGAAAGTTTCATAAGCTGAAAGTTAATTGATTAAACGTTATCTGGTTAAATAGTTATAGGACATAAAAGGAAACCGGAAACCGCAAAAGGGAAGAAAGTTGCAGATAAATGGTTAAATGGGGCATGGCTAAACGGTCATGTATTCTTCTCATCATCCGAAGATCCTGTTCTCTGAATATCCTGATACATCAGCTTGTCGGCCAAGGCATTGGCCAGCCTGATGCATTCGCCGTACTGCTGCTCTTTCAGTCCTCCCCTTTCCTCAACCGGCTCATAAACCAGTTTCCATTTAATATCTTCAGCAAATTTTTTCAGGTTCTTCACGCCTCCTCCATTCCATGAATAGTTACCGAAAAGCCCCAGATAATGGTCGCGTATCCCCATATGCGCGATCTTTAACAGCAATGACTCCATATTCGGGAACATCTCGTTATTGTATGCGCAGCTTCCCAGGATCAACCCCCTGAATTTAAAGATGTCGCTGATAATATACGATGCATGCGTCTTGGAAGAGTCATAGACGCGGATATTCCTAATCCCCCGCACGGCAAGCTGACGGGCAATGACTTCTGCCATTTTTTGCGTACTTCCGTACATGGACCCGTATACGATGACGGCACCCGGATCGGTAGTGTAGGTGCTCCATTTGTTGTAACGAGCGAGGATCCACTCCAGGTTTGTCCGCCACACCGGACCGTGGGTAGCCGCGATCATTTTGATGGCAAGCGGCTCCAGTTTGCGCATGGCACGTTGGGTATGGGGGCAATATTTACCTACAATATTGGTAAAATACCGCATTGCTTCCTCCTCATAGAAAGCCAGGTTAATTTCATCGTCAAAGATTCCGCCGTCCAGAGTGCCAAAACTTCCGAAGGCATCACCCGAAAACAGGATCTGGTGGGTTTCGTCGTAGGTTACCATCGTTTCAGGCCAGTGTACCATGGGTACCGTCTGAAACTGAAATCTCGTCCGGCCAAGTTCCAGGAAAGAACCGTCATGCACTTCCAGCGTATTGACAGGTTTCAGGTAAAAACTCTCCACAAAGCCAAATGTCTTTTTATTTCCGACCAGTGTAACAGCCGGATATCTGTCAACAACTGCACGCAACGCACCGGAATGATCAGGCTCCATATGATTGATGACCAGGTAATCCACCTGCCGCCCCTTCAGAATTTCGTCCACATCGTTCAGATAATCGTCAATATACTGACGCTCGACCGTATCAATCAGGGCGACCTTTTCATCGTCCACCAGATAGGAATTATAAGAGACTCCGTACGGGAGCGGCCAAAGGTTTTCAAACAAATGTGTCCGCCGGTCATTATATCCCAAATAATAGATGTTATCAGCTAACTTAACCTCATGCATATCCCTCAGTTTGATTTTTTCCTTTCACGAAAGTAAGGAATTTGGGTTAATTCCCATCTCCGGCATCCCAATTTTGGCAAAAATGACATGTAAAAAAGAATATCCGGCGATTCACTTAAAAAATTAATTTTGCAATACGGTATATGGTTGAATTTTGACTGAATCGAAAAACAAAACAGATGAATATTAAAAACCGCAACCGGATTATGCTTTATCCGAGGCTGAATAAAATCCTGATCATCCTGATCACGGCAGCCTTTATAGTGACCGGCCTCAGAAGTTATCAATTATACCGGTATATTTTTGATGATAATGTGAAAAATCCCGGTACAATTACGATTCCTTATGAAGCTACTTTCGGTCAGGTTCTGGACTCTCTGCGGACAAAAGAGATACTGAAAAGCGAGAAGGCTTTCCGGTGGGTCTCCAAAAAGAAAGCTTATCCGGATCATATAAAAGCCGGAAGATATTTGTTCCATGCCGGCCAGAACACCAATAATATGGTTAATATGTTGAAAGCCGGCAACCAGGAACCGGTATTGATCGTTTTTAACAATCTGCGTTTTATGGAAGAACTGGCAGGGAAGGTATCCCGTTATATTGCAGCAGACTCCTCTACCCTGATGGCTTGTCTGTCAGATTCGGCACTGATCGCAAAGCTGGGTTTCAATAAATATTCATTTCACGCGATGTTTATTCCCAATACCTACGAAATGTACTGGACAACAACACCTGAAAAATTTGTACAACGGATGAAGAATGAATATGACCGCTTTTGGAATGAGGACCGAAAAGCAAAAGCTGAAGCGCTGGGACTCAACCCGGTCCAGGTGATCACCGTAGCCTCTGTTGTCCAGGAAGAAACGGTGAAGGAAGAAGAAAAACCCGTGGTAGCCGGATTGTACCTTAACCGGATCAGGAGAGGAATTCCCCTGCAGGCAGATCCTACTGTGCGGTACGCCCTTGGCGACTTTGGGATCAGGCGGATCCTGAAAAAAAATCTTGAAATCGATTCTCCCTACAATACTTATAAACATGCAGGGTTACCTCCAGGCCCGATCAACTTTCCCGAAATATCAAGCATCGACGCCGTCCTGAATGCAAAGGAGCACAACTATATCTATATGTGTGCAAAAGAGGATTTCTCCGGCTATCATTATTTTGCCCGTACATTGAGCGAACACGCCCGGAACGCAAGACGTTACCAGGAGGCTTTGAATAAACAGCAAATCTGGAAATAACATCATTCTTCATTTTTTATTACTTTTGGAAAAAGAAAAAGCGATGAGGATTTTGCTGTTGTTGACATTTCTGTTGTATTCTGCCTATACCTTCTCCCAGGACGCAGCCGCCAAAAATATCGTACTGGAAGGATATATCTTTACTGAAGATTCCCTTCCCGTGGAGGATGCGCATCTGATCAGTTACCGTACGTCAAAAATTGTGACAACCGGCAAGGAGGGATACTTCCGGATTAACCTTCTGCAGGGAGATTCTCTGATGGTCAATCATGTCTCTCTTACTCCGAAAGTCATCTACACCAGCAAAAATAAGAAGAACGAAATAATGAGGATTTACATCCCTTACCGGACCTATATCCTGAAAGCGATTTCAAGTGGAAATTACGAGCAGGAAACGAAAAATGTGGAGGAAAGCATGAAACAGGTAAAAAAGGACATCGATGAACAAATTATCGTCAAACCTTATCACCGGACCAATGAAAATCCATATGACAACGACAAGCTAAATCCCGGCATTACCATACCAATCATCCAGCTAGGCACTCCGGATAAGAAAAAAACAGACGTTGATAATAA
>CAZOYZ010000014.1:18992-22994 GCA_964584045.1 uncultured Prolixibacteraceae bacterium
ACCTGCACTTCCGGTTCAAGTTCAATTGAAAAGCGTTCGATAACCGATTGTCTGATCTGCTGCGAAAGTGTGAGTAGTTGTTCTCCCGTGGCCTTCCCGTAGTTCACCAAAACCAGCGCCTGCATCTCATGTACGCCCGCATCTCCGTTGCGGTAGCCTTTCCAGCCGCATTGTTCGATAAGCCACGCCGCGGCTGCTTTAGACTTTCCTTCGCCGGCCGGATAAAGCGGAACAGAAGGAAACGAAGCCCTTAATTCCTGTGCCTTGTCGTCTGAGACCACCGGATTCTTAAAAAAACTGCCTGCGTTCCCCAGAACCGCCGGATCCGGCAGTTTTCTCCGGCGGATGGCCATAACCGCCTCCCTGATATGTTGCAGATTTTCTGCACCCAGTTTTGCCGCTTCGGCTTTCAAATCGCCATAATCCAGCCTGAATTCCGGAAATTTATCCAATCTGAAAACTACCGAGGTAACAATAAACCTGTCCTTCAGCCGGTTCTTGAAGATACTGTTCCTGTAAGCAAATTCACAGGATTCAGCAGGGATTTCCCGGAACTGAAAAGTAAGCAGGTCAAATCCTTTCACGGAAACGACTGAATCTTTTACCTCAACACCGTAAGCACCGATATTCTGAACAGGAGCCGCTCCTACACATCCCGGGATGGATGAGAGGTTCTCAATCCCTCCGTATCCGTTGTTCACACAGTAAGAAACAAAATCATCCCAATTTTTCCCGCACCCTGCTTCTAACCAAACATGGATTTTGTCTTCGCGGAGCAAACGGATACCCGGAATGTTGGCGTGAATGATTAACCCTTCAAAGTTTCCTCTAAAAAGGAAATTGCTCCCTCCTCCCAAAAAAAGGAGCGGTATCTTTTGCCAATGTTTAAATGAACAAAGAAATTCAGGCAAATCTTCTTCTTCAGTAAATTCAAAATAATAATTCGCCTTCACGTTCAGGCGAAAAGTATTGTATTCTTTTAACGAAAAGTTTTTCTCGAAGCGGAACATATCCTGATTTTTTTTGTAAAGATAGCCAGAAGCAGGATTATTCCTTTTAATTTTAAAAAAGATCGGGTTTATCTGCAATAAACTTTTAGAAGCGCCGTTTTTTTAATAAATTTATATTCAAAAAATTAGTAGTGAAAAATTCTGAACTTACATAACTCTGAACCTATCCTATGTATAAATGACGAAAACCTTTAAAGCATTCAGACCAGCTATCATTAACAATTTAAACCCGTTAAAAATGAAAAAAATTCTTTTGGTATTAGGTATTGCAGCATTCTTGGCTGCCTGCAGCGGTAACAAGCCGAAAAATGAACCGGCACAGGAAGAAGGGACAGAAATGCAAATGGAAGGTACAGAAGATCAAAATGCAGTAACTCCGGCCGACACGACGTCCATACAAACTCCGGCCGACACTGCCACGACTCCTGTTCAATAAACCGGTCAAAGCAACTGATGTTTTAAAGGGACCAGCCGGTTTCTTTAAAACGTCTTCTTAGTTATCGAGCAGTTCGGAGAAATCGACTTCCTCTTCTGCTGCTTCATCAGGATCAGAAAGTCTTTTTTCCGCACAAATCAGTGTACGCGACGCGAATTTATTTAAAAGAATATAATCGTGGGTCGCCATGAGGATTGTTTTTCCCTGTTCATTGATATGCTTAAAAATCTGCATTAATTCTTCTGAAGTTTCAGGATCCAGGTTTCCCGTAGGTTCGTCGGCAAGAATGATTTCCGGATTATTCAGAAGTGCACGTGCAATGACGACCCGTTGCTGTTCTCCACCCGAGAGCTCATGAGGCATGCTTTTGAGTTGATGGGCCATGCCCACTTTGGAGATCACTTCATGGATGCGGTTCTCGATGGTTTGTTGCGTCTTCCACCCGGTTGCCTTTAGAACGAAGGCCAGGTTGTCATATACATTCCGGTCGGTTAATAAACGGAAATCTTGAAAAACAACTCCAAGTTTCCGCCGCAAAAAAGGCACTTCCGAAGGTTTTATTTTTCGCAGGTTATATCCGGCGATCCATGCTTCCCCGTTCAAAAGCCCCAACTCGGCATTCAGCACCTTGATCAGACTCGATTTCCCGCTGCCTACCTTTCCAATCAAATAAACCCACTCTCCCGCCTTAATCTGAAAATTCACGTTGGCCAGAATAAGTTTATCCTGCTGAAAAATATCGGCCGATTTAATGGAGATAATTGGAGATTGCTGCATGGTTTACCATTTAGTGATCTTTCTGCAAAACTAGTTTTTTTTGCCTTATCCGGGAAATAAACAGTTCATTGTTGAGAAAACACGCTGAAGAAATGAGCGAATCTCCGTACATTATCATTATTTTTATCCAAAATAATTCGGAGCCTATGAAACGAACCATGAAAACGATATGCAGTTTGATCCCGTTCATCGTGTTTATATTCGTCGCCGTCCAAACGGCCTTTTCACAGCATACGGTCCATTATCAGTCGCTCTCGGACGACTTGCAGCAGGCAAGAGAACTTTATCACAAAAATGATTTTATAGCTGCCGGTGAACTCTTTGGCGCGATCGCCGAAAAAGGTCTTCCGTCGCCAGGTGGTTTGCCCCGCGGAGCTGCCGGGTCGGAAATTTGTTCAGAAGCGCTTTTTTTTCAGGCTTTATGTGCCCTGAAGTCAAAAACCGGAAATGGAAAGGAAATGATGCTGCAATACATCGCAAAGAACCCCGAAAGTACTTACCTGAATAAAGCCTGGTTTGAACTGGGGAATGACTATTTTGCGCATGGTCAGTATGACCGGATGCTTCAGGCGTATCAAAAGGCAACTCCCGGGAGGCTGTCCCGCGAAGAGCAAATAAAACTAACTTATCAAAAAGGGTACGCCCTGTTCAGGGAAGGGAAATACAGTGACGCGGAATCGGAATTCGAAAAGGTCAAAGATTCGGGAGGTAAAATGGCCGCGCCGGCAAAATATTACTGGGCCTATATCAAATACCTGAAAAATGACGACGAACAGGCGCTTGAAGCCTTCGGGCAACTGAAGGAGAATGCGGCATTTAAATCGGTTATACCCTATTATATCAGCCACATCTATTACAGGCAAGCCAGGTATGCCGAGGTAGTCGGATTGTCAGAGCCGTTGCTGCAGCATGCCGATGATCAGCAAAAACCTGCTTTATCGAAAATACTGGCCAATTCTTATTTTCATCTGGACAGGTTCAGTGAGGCGATCCCCCATTTTGAAGCTTATTTCAGCGAAACCCAAAGCAGGCAAAGGGAAGAAAATTACATGCTTGGTTATTGCTATTACGTGACCGGACGTTACCAGGACGCGATTGCCCCGTTTGAACACGCATCAAAAGGAAATGATCTGCTCTCGCAGAATACCTTTTATCATCTGGCCGACTGCTACATAAAAACCGGAGAAAAGAATAAGGCGCGGATCGCTTTTGAGGCCGCATCCGAAATGGATTTTAACCCGGAGATTAAAGAAGACGCTCTCTTTAATTTCGCAAAAATCACCTATGAACTATCCTATTCTCCGTTTAATGAAACGATTAAAGCTTTTGATAAGTATATTTCCCTTTATCCGAATTCGGAGCGGAACGCTGCCGCGTACGATTATCTGGTAAAGGTTTATATGAGTACCAACAATTATAAAGACGCCGTTGCCTCGATTGAGCGGATACAGGTAAAAAGTCCCTCTATCAGAAAAGCCTGGCAGCGGGTGGCTTTTTATCACGGTCTTGAGCTTTTCAATAACCTGGATTATCCGGCTGCTCTCGAAAACTTCAGCAAATCGCTCGAAAACGGCGTGTATGACGGTAAGATCCAGGCAGGCGCTGTTTTTTGGAAGGCTGAATCCCTCTACCATTTGGAAAGTTACAGTCAGGCGGTTGACGGCTTTAGGCGGTTTTTGACCATGCCGGCAGCAAAGTCACTGGCCGAATACAGTTTGGTGCACTATAACCTGGGATATGCTCTTTTTAAATTGAAAAATTACGATGAGGCGATCTCTT
>CAZOYZ010000014.1:23094-26240 GCA_964584045.1 uncultured Prolixibacteraceae bacterium
GTTGCGGATGATGCCTGTTATGAATTGGGAAGGACCTATGAACGGATTGGCCAACACAAAGCAGCGATCGGCTATTACAATGATCTTCTGCAAGAATACCCGCAAAGCAGTTATCAGGCCAAAGCCTTGTTACAATTAGGTTTGATTTTTTATAATCAATCCGATTTCAACAGGTCGCTCGAATATTATAAAAAGATCGCCGAGCAATTCCCCAACAGCCCGGAAGCCAGGTCAGCCATGCTCGGGATTAAGAACAATTACATGGAACTCAATAATATCGAAGCTTATATCACCTATGCGCGGGAAGTGAATGCAGGGGTTCATATTTCAGCCTCCGAACAGGATTCGCTAAGCTACCGGGCGGCTGAAAAGATGGTTATGGAGGGAGATCCAAAAGCCAGAACGTACCTTGAACGCTATTTGCAGGAGTTCCCCGGAGGCAGTTTTAGCATCAACGCGCGCTTCTATTTAGCTGAAAACAAGTATCATGGCGGCGAATATAGTTCCGCGCTTGCAGATTATGATTCCGTACTTTCCGCAAAGGATCATATTTTTACAGAACCGGCGCTGGTGAGGGCAGCAGAGCTTGCATATAATGCTGCAGAATATGCCAGGGCATTGTCTTATTACGACCGGCTGGAGAAGGTATCGAATACAAAATGGAACCTGCTGAAAGCCCGTGCCGGAAAAATGCGGTGCCATATCGGGCTTGGGAACGATCCCGCGGCGATGGAAGCCGCCAGAGCATTACTGGCATCGGAGAACCTGCCCGATGTGCTGAAGCGTGAAGCCACCTTTATATTAGCCAAATCCATGTATGCGGAGAAAGATCCCGACCAGGCTCTTCCTCTGTTCAGAGAATTGGCCCAGGACACCAAATCGGCCGAAGGCGCAGAATCAAAATATCTGCTGGCAGAAATTCTGGTCTCCCAAAACAAACTGAAAGAAGCAGAAAATGAAGTCATGGATTTTATATCAAAAAATACACCGCATCAATTCTGGCTTGCCAAAAGCTTTATTTTACTGGCTGATATTTATCTCCGGCAAAACGATGAATTCCAGGCCAAACATACCCTGAAAAGTATTGTCGAGAATTATCCTCTCGAACATGACGGGATCATCGAAACGGCCAAAGCCGGACTGAAACGCCTGGAAGAGATCGAGAAACAGCACCAGCAACACCAGGAGACGCCCATGCAAATTGATATTAATCAACAGTAAGACTAAAAATGTTATGAAACGAGCCATCCTCATAAAACTTGCATCTGTATCGCCGGCATTATCCCTGATCTTTGCTGCCCATATTTCGGTGGGACAAGAGAAAGAACCGGAACTTAAAAAAGAAGTGGAAGTCGTAAAACCCTATGAACCCAGCGTGTCGGAGGTGTTCAAGATCAACGAAATGCCGAAGATCAGACCTCAGGAAGGCGGAAAGCCTGCTTTTGAATATTCCATTAAACCTAAACCATTATTTTCCACATTTCAGGTCGAACCGGTACCGGCGGCGCGTATGGCCGATGAACCTGCTCCCGAACCCGGCAACGCTCTGATTAAACTGGGAGCCGGAAATTATCAGACACCTTACGGCGAATTCTTCTATAACGCACAGGCCGGAAAAATGACCACGCTCGGCGCACATCTGAATCATCTTTCTTCGCACGGAAAAATCAGACTGAATAACGGAGATCAGGTGGAAGCGCCCGCCAGTGACAATCAAGCAGAATTATTCCTGAATCACTTCTTTCGAGATTCCGCCAGACTAAAGGCCAGGTTTTTTTTTGACAGGCGTGCTTTTCGTTACTACGGATATGCCGGAGAAGAACTTGATGATGCCAATAAAACCCTGTTGATTCCGTTCGGGAACAAAAATCAGGCATTTTCAGGGGGAGGACTCGATCTGCATCTTTTAGGCGCTGACAAACAGGGAACAGGCTATGAAGCGGAATTTACCTACCATCATTACCGTTCAAAAACAGGCCAAAAAGGAAATCTGGTCAGACTTGGAGGACAGATCAATAAGAATTTTGACTTGTTTCAGGGAAGACTGGATGCCTTTTTAACGGTTGAGGGAACCGACAGTGTCCGTCATGAAAATTCAGATGCCTTTTCTCAAAGGGAAAATGCGGTGCTGGAGTTGAATCCTTCCGTTCTCTTTAAAACGCCTCTGGCCAGCTTAAGGCTGGGAATAAATAGTTATACCATCAGCGAGGCCGATAAAATAAAGGATATCATGATCACACCCCTGGTAAAGGCCTCCTGGTCACCTGCGGAAAACTGGCTGACTCTTTTTGCCGGTACCAACGGTTATCTGCAACAAAATCACTATTTAGCCGTCGCAAGTGAAAATCAGTTTGTCAACCCTTATCAGAATGTAAAAAATACCAAATACAGGTACGTTCTCACCGGGGGGATCCGCGGCAAAATCTCAAACCAGTTGAATTATAAGTTTCAGGCAGACTATTCTTCCGCCCGCAATTATCACTTTTACATTCTGAAGAACAGGTTCACATCAAATACGTCGGGAGATGATGAACTGACCGTTCGCTCCAATACCTTCGATGTGGTTTACGATAAAGTAAAACAACTCCGTGTAGGTGGAGAAATTCACTATAACGCCGCTGAAATACTGAATATTCTGGTTCAGGGAACCTATCATTCATACGAAACCAAAACACAACCGGAAGCGTGGCATGAACCGGATTTTGAATCATCCGTATCCGCATATTTTACGCCCCCGGGACCTTTCAGCTTTACTGCCGACCTCTATTACTTCGGCCAACGTAAGGCACTTATTGCGGCCGAATTGTATGATCCGGACACAAAAATCGTTCAACCCGATCCTCTGCGGGATGCCATATGGACCCTGGACCCTTTCCTGGACTTGAACTTCAGCGTCACTTATCACTATACGGAACAACTCAGTTTCTGGACAAAAGTCAATAATTTCTCTGCACAAAAGTATGACCGCTGGCTTGGATATACCGGCAAAGGGATAAACCTGCTTTTAGGCGTGAGTTATTCGTTTTAACAACCGAAACTTAAAATACTGATCAACAACGCATTATGAGGTCAAAAACTTATTGAAAAAATTCACTTTTTAATCGCTTTTTTATGATCGGATTACCACTTATTTTTACTATATTTGC
>CAZOYZ010000015.1:0-9644 GCA_964584045.1 uncultured Prolixibacteraceae bacterium
AAAGGAAGTAATACCGACATATAAAAGAGGAGCAGATGAGGCCAGTCCTGTTTTTTATACCGGGAGGGGTGTTCAGGGCGCGGCAGGACACATTTATCCCTATCCGGCCCAGATAAAACTTGGAGATCATTTAACAGAGGAAACCTATAACATGGTTTATCTGGAGAATGAGTACCTGAAAGTGACCATCCTTCCGGCTTTCGGAGGAAAGCTTTTCGGGGCTGTTGACAAAACGAACGGGCATCAGCTTTTCCACCGCAACGCCGAGATCAAACCCGACCTGATCGGGACACTGGGGGCCTGGATTTCGGGCGGTATCGAATGGTGCTTTCCGCATCACCACCGACCGACGACATTACTGCCAGCCGACTACCGGATGGTCGAAAATGCCGACGGGAGCGCAACCGTGTGGGTTGGCGAAACCGAGCGGAATCTAGGCCTGAGGGGTGTCATCGGCATTACGCTTCGCCCGGGACGTTCGTATATCGAAACGGTTTATTACCTGAACAACAGCACGGACATTACCCGCAATTTTCTTTTCTGGGCGAACGTAGCCATTTCGGCTGACGAGAACTTCCGTACCTTCTGGCCGCCCAGCCAGGAGACGGGCGTCTTTCACAACAATACGAGTTTTACGCATTGGCCGGTTTCGGATGGCGTTTACCGGGGTGTGGATTACGCAGGTGTTGACCTGACGTGGTGGAAAAACCATCCCAGCCCGGTATCGTTCTTTTTCTGGCAGGGAAGGGAAGGCTTTATCGGCGGTTACGATTATGCGAAGAAAGCGGGAACGGTGCATGTCGGCGATGTGCATCACAACAGCACATCCAAACTGTGGCAGTTCGGCCCCGGTCCGGAAGGACTGAACGCCCGGCGGAAACTGGCCGACGACGCCCGGGATTACGTGGAACTCATGACAGGAACCTATTCCAACAACCAGCCCGATTACAGTTGGTTTTCACCCCATTCGGTGAAGGATGCCGTCAACTTCTGGTACCCTGTGCGAGACCTTGAAATTGTAAAGAATGCCAATACCGACGCGTCCGTCACACTTCAGATGAGGGACGCCAAAACGGTCTTTTATGGTTTCAACACCACGCAACGATATAAGGATGCGAGCGTGATCCTGAAGTACGGCGATGAAATGCTGGCCACGCAAAAGATAGATATCGACCCTGCGACACCCTTTACGACAACGTATAAAAGTGAAAAAAATCTGGACGAGTATCGGCTTTATACTGAGTTGCGGGACGCCGACGGAGAGGTGTTGATTTCTTATCGACCTTACAAGCCGCAAAAACCGGAGCTGCCCGAACCGCAACAGGAGCCGAAATCGCCGAAAGAAATCGAATCGGTTGAAGATCTATACCTGGCCGGGCGGTTTGTCGAGCAGTTCTCACGCCCTAACCGCAATCCTGACGATTATTATTTGGAAGCCCTAAGGAAATCGCCTGATGATTACCGCGTCAATATCGCGTTGGGCATCCGGAGGGTCAACCAGTGGCGCTATGAGGAGGCCGAACAATACCTGCAGAAGGCAGCTGACAAGCTTCAGGTAAAATATTTCCAACCTAAGGAAGGCGAGTTGTTTTATTATTTGGCGCTGGCTCAGAAAGGGCAGGGGAAAAGCGAGGATGCCCACAACAATTTCTACCGGGCGACCTGGTACTACGAGTGGTTTTCTCCCGCTTACTACCAACTGGCATTGAAGGAAAGCATCCGCGGAAACTTCGAAAAGGCGCTCGAATGCATCAAAAATGCCTATTCGACGAACAACGATGATGGCGGCATCACGGTACTCTATAGCGCGTTGCTGCGAAAACAGGGTCAAAAGGAAGAGGCGCTTGCATTGGTGGACAAGCTGCTGGCGAAAGATCCCATCAATTTTTCCGCGCTCTATGAAAGGGAACTTCTGCAAGGCGACGGCTCGATGGACAAATGGCAGAAGAATATGCAGGACGTGGAGAACAATTACATCAACATCGCCGTGAACTATGTAAATGCCGGACTGTTCGATGATGGGCTGAGGCTGCTGTCTTCATTAAAGGATCCAAAGAACCCACTCATTTTCTATTATTTAGCCTGGCTTTATGAAAATATTCATCAACATGCGAAGGTAAATGAAGTGCTGGCGTCTGCCCGTCAGGTATCTTATGATTATTGTTTCCCATTCAGGCAAGAAACGGAGAAGATACTAAAGTTTGTAGTTGAGAAGGACTCAACCAATTCAGTGGCATTATTGCTTTTAGGTAATCTGCTTTACGACAAAAGACCTGATGAAGCAATGAACGCCTGGAAAAGGGCTGTGCAGATCAATAACGAATTTCCTATGGCTTTGCGAAATATTGCATTTGGTTCGTTCTATTATGCAAATGATATTCCAACTTCGATCGAAGTTATGAAAAAGGCTATTGCTCTGGATCATAATCAACCCCTTTGGTATTCTGAACTTGAAAACTATTATGACTTGTCCAGGCTTGACTTCAGGGAGTGTCTCCGCATCATGGAAAAAAACATAGATGTGGTCAGACAGGATATTACGGCCCCTCAAAGTCTTGTTAAATTATTTAATTTAAATGGCGAATATGACAAGGCAATTGAATTATTAAACTCCCATCATTTCAGAACATGGGAAGGTGGTCGTGAAATATATTACCATTATGTTGATGCATATACGCTTAAAGCCCTTGAATTAATAAGGACAGAGGATTATAAATCTGCAATAGAAAAATTAAACAAAGCCATGCTGTACCCTGAGAATCTTGAAGTAGGGAAACCACTTGATGATGAAAGAAATGCCATGATATACAATATCCTTGGGAGCATATATGAAAAAATGGGGAAAAAGCGACAAGCTGAAACTTTTTATAAAAAGAGCATAAATTCAAGAAACAGCGCTCATTGGACAGACTTGTTGTTCTACCAGGCAAAGTCATATGAAGCCCTTGGAGATTCTGAGAAGGCGGCTGATCTTTACCGCGAGTTGGTGTCGAAAGGACAGCAGATGTTGGGAAAAGGCACAGAAATAGTTGGTATTGGTGTGGAACAATCTTCTTTTTTAAACAATAAATTCTTATCAGAAGCTTACTACTTACAGGCCTTGGGCAACAAAGGATTAGGGAATGACAAGGAATTCAGCAAACTATTGCAGAAAGCTTCGAACGAATACAATAATAATCTTTGGGCAAAATTTTACTTAAGTAACTTGCAGAATTTCAAAATTACAAATTAATTGCTCTACCCTGGTATGAAGACTGCTTCACGGATCGTATCCGTGAGAGATTTCATGAACATGATCAGGACGAATGAATGCCGGATTTAATATCTTTGTACCTGTTGCATAAGACCAGCATCAATTCGATCAAATTCTTTTAAAAACCAATGATCATGGAGTCGGTTACCGAAAAAGACAAAAAAATGGCTCAAAAGTGCCTGGATTGCCCTGTGTGCAAACGAGCAAGAAAAAATCAAAGAGGAATTTTCTTCTGGTTCGTCAAAAAGATTGAAGAAGACAAATGTCCTTATTGCAAGGCCTATGAAAAAGTATACGGGAAAAAGGCCCATGAACCGGTAAGCCTGAACTGAAAACCGATCACTCACTGCCTTTTCCCTTTATTCCTTTTGAGACAGAACAATGCCTCAAAAGGATCGTTTTGTCTGGCTTTCAGCAAAGTTATCGGCAATGAATTTGGAAACTTACTTTTCAGTAAGTATATTTGTATGAGATTTCAATTTAAACCATCATGTCTGTCACGAGGGAAAAGATCATCGAGCTAGGGGAAAATCTCATCCGTACCAGGGGATACAGTGCCTTTAGCTACCAGGATATTTCGTCGGAACTGGGCATTAAAAATGCCGCAGTACATTACTACTTCCCTTCAAAAAAGAATCTGGGCACGAGTATCGTGAAAACAAATATCCAACGGTTTGAAGAGATGATCGAAAATATGCAAAGCAAGGGTTTTGACGAACTACAGCAATTGGAAACATTTATAAAGATTTATACGAAAAGCCACCGCGAAAAAAAGCTGTGCATTTTTGGTGCGCTTGGACCTGATTTTGACATCCTGGATGCGACTACTCAGATTGAATATACCAAAATGACGGAAGTAGTTTTACAGTGGCTGTCAGGGATCTTGTCAAGCGGAAGGGAAAAAGGGATGTTCGCTTTTAAGGGGGAAGCCCGTACGAAGGCATTCCTGGTACATTCTGCCCTCATCGCAAGCCTGCAACTGTCAAAAATCGTGGATAAGCCGGATTATAAAACGGTGTGTCAGGCTATTGTGGACGGGATAAAACCATAAAAAAATTTAAATAATAAGCTTACTTATCAATAAATAAGTATTAATTAAACACACTAAAATAATTAATCTATGAAACGGGCAGTTATAACAGGTATGGGTGCCATAACCCCGCTCGGGAACAATGTTCCGGAATTTTGGGAAAACCTGATCAGTGGAAAAAGCGGCGCAGCTTTGATCTCCAGATTTGATACGACCCACCATAAAACGAAATTTGCCTGTGAAGTAAAAAAGTTCGATCCCTGCCTGTACATCGAAAAGCAGGAGGTGAGGAAAACCGACTTATACACGCAATTTGCCATTGCTGCGGCAGATGAGTGTATAAAGGACTCCGGCATCGATCTTCAAACCTGCAACCGGAACAAAGCCGGTGTGATCATTGCGACCGGGATCGGAGGGATGATCACTTTTGAGGAGGTGATTTTAGCCTTTGGTGAGAATGGAAGGATTCCGAAATTCAATCCTTTTTTCGTGACCAAGATGATCGCGAACATGGCTACCGGGCTGCTGTCGATCCGGTATGGTTTGCACGGCGTCAGTTATACGGTAAGTTCTGCCTGTGCATCGTCAAACAATGCGATTGCCAATGCGCTCGACCTGATCCGTCTGGGCAGGGCAAATCTGATGCTGGCCGGCGGATCGGAAGCCTGCATTACCGAAGGAGCCATCGGCGGATTTAATGCCATGAGAGCCTTATCTGTTCTGAACGACTCGCCGGAAAAAGCTTCCCGCCCGTTCGACAAGGCCAGGGACGGTTTTGTGGCCGGTGAAGGAGCCGCGGTACTGATGATTGAAGAACTTGAACATGCGTTGAACAGAGGTGCCAGGATCTACTGTGAATTGGCCGGTTACGGTGCTGCTTCCGATGCGTTCCATGTCGCGGCTCCCCATCCGGAAGGTGTTGGGGCCATTCTGTCGATGAAAGACGCTTTGGCTGACGCCGGACTGACCGAACAGGAGGTGACCTGGATCAATGCGCATGCCACTGCGACACCAGCCGGCGATATCAGTGAGTGCAAGGCGATTGAAAAGGTTTTCAGCCGATCGCTGAATACGCTACAGATCAGCGCTCCCAAGTCCATGACGGGCCATCTGCTGGGTGCAGCAGGAGCTATCGAGGCTGTTGCCTGCGTGAAGTCTATCGAAGGCAACAGGATACCTCCAACCATCAACCTTGAAGAACGTGACCCTGCAATCAACCCGCAATTGAATTTCACGGCTCATCAAGCCTGTGAAAAGGAGGTAAAAGTCGTTCTGAATAATACCTTTGGATTTGGAGGACACTCTTCGACAACCGTTTTCAGGAAATGTGAACTTTAACCGGAAATTCGGAAAACAACAGTCGCTTTCGGCAACAACGTCCGGACGTGACACAAGACTAATTTATCATAGAATTGACTTTCGCTTTACCTCAGATCGCCTAAAATTCCCTATCTTTAGGGAAAGCTAACGTGTATGCAAATACCCGGTTTTGTAAAAAATGATCCGTGGCTTGAACCATATGGCGCGGTCATTTCTTTTTGGCAGCATGCTGCAAGACTCAAGGAAAAGGAGTTGACAGGGGGTGGAGAACTTGTTGAATTTGCCGGCGGTCATCTTTGGTTTGGTTTGCACCATACCGCAGATGGCTGGATCATAAGAGACTGGGCTCCTCACGCCGAAGCTGTTTTTTTGATCGGGCCATTTAACGGTTGGTCGGAAGACAGTTCTTACCGGTTTCGTTCACAGGGTAACGGGGAGTGGGAGTTATGTCTGAACGAAGGCCAGTTGCGTCACGGCGATCTGTACGCCTTTTCCATGCACTGGCCCGGAGGGAGCGGAAAGCGTATTCCCGCCTGGGCTGACCGGGTGGTACAGGATGAGCAAACCCTGATTTTTAACGCGCAGGTATGGAACCCCAGCCAGCCTTATCAATGGGTGAATCCTGATTTTAAACGGGGCCGGGAAGCGCCCCTGATCTATGAATCGCACGTGGGCATGGCCGGCGAGGAAGAACGGGTGCATACTTATGAAGAATTCAGGACAGATATTCTTCCCCGCATTAAGAAAGCCGGGTATAATACCATTCAACTTATGGCTGTTCAGGAACATCCCTATTACGGCAGTTTTGGCTACCATGTTTCCAGCTTCTTCGCTCCTTCATCACGGTTTGGAACTCCCCATGAACTAAAGTCACTGATCGACACGGCACATGGTATGGGAATGGCTGTGATCATGGACCTGGTGCATTCTCACGCCGTGAAAAATGAAGTGGAAGGGCTGGGAAAATATGACGGCACCCGCTATCAATTCTTTCATGGTGATCAGCGGGGAGAGCATCCTGCATGGGATTCCTATTGTTTTAATTATGATAAAAGCGAAGTGCTTCATTTCCTGTTGTCAAATATCCGTTACTGGATGGAGGAATACAAATTTGACGGGTTCCGTTTCGACGGGGTTACCAGTATGATGTATTTCGACCACGGACTGGGAAAAGCATTCACGGGCTATGCTGACTATTACAGCCAGAATACCGACATGGAAGCCATTTGCTATCTTTATCTGGCCAATAAACTGATCCATTCAATCAATCCGGATGCCATTTCAATTGCCGAGGAAGTGAGCGGAATGCCCGGACTGGCCACGTCTCCCGCTCATGGCGGTATAGGGTTTGATTTCAGGATGGCTATGGGAGTTCCCGACTTCTGGATTAAGCTCATTAAGGAGCAGGCTGACGAGAACTGGGACGTGGGACAGATCTTTTATGAACTCACTTCCAAACGCGTGGATGAGCGGGTGGTAAGTTATGCAGAGTCGCATGATCAGGCCTTGGTTGGAGATAAGACGCTTATTTTCAGGTTGATCGACAAGGAAATGTATTTCAGTATGCGTAAGGACCAGACCAACCTGATCGTCGATCGCGGGATCGCCCTTCACAAAATGATCCGTCTGGTCACAGCCAGTTGTGCGGGCGGGGCCTATCTCAATTTCATGGGTAATGAATTCGGACATCCTGAATGGATCGATTTTCCGAGGGAAGGAAATAACTGGTCGTTTAAGTATGCCCGCCGGCTATGGAGCATTGCTGATGATCCGGAACTAAAATACCAGTGGCTGCAGGAGTTCGACCAGGTAATGATCGAATGGATGCGCGGTGCAGGGTTACCGGACATTCCTGAGATTTACAAGCGGTTCGATAACAGGGAGGACCAGGTACTGGCTTACCAGCGGGGACCCTGGCTTTTAGTCTTCAACTTTAATCCGGTGAGATCATTTACCGGTTACGGGATACCATTGACGGCATCAAAATACCGGATCATGTTCGATACTGATGAGAGCCGTTTTGGCGGACAGGAACGTATTAACAGGAATATGATCTACTATACAACTCCGTCGGCAGGACTTTTAAGCCAGCATTACCTGAACCTGTACCTTCCCGCACGGACAGCCATGGTGTTGAAGCAGGAACCAATTAAACGAGCGCGATAATGAACAAATTCTTCACAGAAGTAAAGATCGAAGAAACAGAATGGCGCATCAGTTATCAGGATAAGCTGATGATGATGGGATCATGCTTTTCGGAATATATCGGCGAGAAATTTCAGCAGGTAAAGTTTCAGGTCGACCTGAATCCTTTCGGAGTGATCTATAATCCTTTGTCCGTGGCAAAAAGCATAAGACGACTTCTGTCGGAAGAACCTTACACACGGGAGGATCTTTTTGAACACGAAGGGATCTGGGGAAGTTTTGACCATCACAGCCGCTTCTCGGCCACTTCTCCCGAAGAGGCCCTGGCGTTGATGAACTTCAGACTTACCCAGTCCCGGACTTTTTTAAAAGAAGCCGGCTATCTGTTCATTACCTTTGGCACGGCCTGGGTTTATGAATTAAAGGCCACAGGTGAGATTGTTTCAAATTGCCATAAATTTCCTGCTTCCGACTTTAAGCGGTTCAGACTGACCCCGGGCGAAATTGTCGATCTGTACCGCGATCTGCTTTCGGCGCTCTGGAATTTCAACCCGGAACTGAAGGTCATCTTCACGGTGAGCCCGGTAAGGCATCTGAAAGACGGAGCTGTCGGGAATCAGTTGAGCAAGTCAGTACTGCTCCTGGCTGCAGACCGGCTGGTAACGGGCTATGGAACTGACTATTGCGCATATTTTCCTTCGTACGAGATCGTGATGGACGAATTGCGTGACTACCGGTTTTACGCGCCCGACCTTGTTCATTTGAACCAGATCGCTGTTGACCATATATGGGACAAGTTCGGCAAAGCGATGATTGCCGAAGACAGCCTTAGACTTTCAAAAAGCATTATGAAGATTGTTAAGGCAAGCATGCATCGTCCGTTCCATTCAGGTTCAGAGGCCTTTAAATATTTTGTTCTCAATAATTTAAATGAGATCAATGAGTTAACAATTACTTTCCCTTATATTAATCTTGAGAACGAAAAAGGCTTTTTTGAGCAGGAATTACAGGAATATCATAAAGAAATGTAGCACGGAGAAAATACTTTCGTTAATTTGGTATACGAATCCACCGGGTTGAACCGGTTTGTTCTTCAGGAAGAATAGCTTTTAAGGCACAAAGTCTGAAATTTATGAGTTATCTAAAGTTTGATAAAAGTAGTCTGGTTAACCTGGAATATTCGCTCACCCGTGAGTTTCTCCGTGCGAACAGGACCGGTTCGTACATTAGTACCACCATTTCGGGATGTAACACCCGGAAGTATCACGGACTTTTGGTATGTCCGGTTCCCGGGCTGGATGGTGATAAACATGTGCTGCTTTCCTCGCTCGACGAAACCGTCATCCAGCACCAGGCCGAATTTAACCTTGGGATCCATAAATATGAGGGGGAACATTACGAACCCAAAGGGCATAAATACATCCGCGACTTCGATGCAGAGATCGTAGCCAAAACTACCTATCGTGTCGGAGGGGTAGTCCTTGACCGGGAATACCTTCTGGTTGAGGACAATGAACAGATCCTGATCCGATATACCCTGCTCGACGCCCATTCGCCGACCACGTTAAGGCTGAGACCTTTTTTGGCCTTCAGAAGCGTCCACCACCTGAGTAAGGCCAACCTGTATGCCTACACCAAGTACGCGCCTGTGCCAAACGGGATCAGGATGAGATTGTACGAAGGTTACCCTGAATTGCACATGCAGTTCTCGCGGCAGGCAGAGTTCATCCCCGTGCCTGCCTGGTACAACAATATCGAATATTTTAAAGAAAAGGAAAGAGGGTATGATTTCCTTGAGGACCTTTTTGTTCCGGGTTATTTTGAAATCCCGATCTGCAAGGATGAAAGTATCCTGTTCTCTGCTTCAACCGCCGAAGTGAAACCCGCAGGATTAAA
>CAZOYZ010000015.1:9744-11806 GCA_964584045.1 uncultured Prolixibacteraceae bacterium
ATGAAAGTATCCTGTTCTCTGCTTCAACCGCCGAAGTGAAACCCGCAGGATTAAAAGCAAAATTTACGAAGGAATATAATAACCGGATACCGAGGAATTCCTTTATCGGTTGCCTGACCAATTCGGCCCGTCAGTTCATTATGGGATCGGGTAGGCAGACCGGTATTATTGCAGGATATCCCTGGTATAACGGCATTACCCGGCAAACTTTCATCGCTCTGCCCGGCCTGACCTTATCGCTCGATGATCCTGAGACGTTTGAAAATGTGATCGATACCCAGTTAATCCGGCTGAAAAACGGGCTGTTCCCTAAAACGACGGGCGGCGGAGGCAGCGAATACGATTCGATCGACGCTCCATTGTGGTTTTTCTGGGCCCTACAGCAGTTATCTGCCGAGTTAAATGACAGGAAACGGATCTGGAACAAATATCATGTCCCCATGAAGAAGATCCTTGATTCCTATCGTGCGGGAACGCATTATCAGATCAGGATGAACGAAGACGGACTCATTTCAGGAGGAGAGGAACATCTGGCCCTTACCTGGATGGATTCCTGGATAAACGGGAAACCTGTTGTGGATCGAACAGGGATGTCTGTCGAAGTGAATGCGCTTTGGTACAATGCATTATGTTTTGCATTGGAACTGGCCGGCGCTGCTGATGACGATGATTTCGTCAACGAATGGAAAGGTTGGCCTGAGAAGACCGCTCAATCCTTCGTCCGTGAGTTCTGGAGCCAGGAGCGGGGATACCTGGCCGACTGTATCAATAATGGAGCTAAAGACTGGACAGTACGCCCCAATATGGTGATTGCTGCGGCCATGGAATATTCGCCCCTTGACCGGGAAATGCAGAAGTCGGTCCTTAGCGTGGTGAAAAGACAGCTCCTCACACCGGAAGGACTACGGTCCCTGACGCCCGAAAGTCCTTTTTATGAGGGCTTATGTGAAGGAACGGTCATGCTCCGGGAAAGGGCGGTTCACCAGGGAACGGTATGGCCCTGGCTGATACAGTTTTTCACCGAAGGGTATCTGAAGATTCATAAAGCAGGAGGAATGCCTTTTGTGAAGAAGTTGATCGAGGGTTTTGAAGATAATATGACTGAGCATTGCATAGGGACAATCGCTGAGATGTATAATGGTAATCCTCCACACACTGCCAGAGGCGCAATTTCCCAGGCCTGGAGCGTAGGAGCCGTAATCAGGGCATATAAACTGATCAACAGTTTTTATGAGTAGAACGAGGGCAAACACTAAAGAATACGTTATGAAAGTATTAATGTTTGGTTGGGAATTTCCTCCACATATTTCGGGTGGACTGGGTACTGCTTGCTACGGTTTAACAAAAGGGCTGACAGAGTTTAATGATGTGGAGGTTGCTTTTGTCGTCCCCAAGGCTTATGGCGATGAAGATCAATCAAACATGCAACTGATTGGGGCAAACACGGTTTCTGTTTCCAGAAAAAAAATTTACTTCGAAGACCTTCAAAAAAAAATAGACTATTATGAAGTGGAATCCGGACTCGTCCCTTATTCTGATCCTGAAGAATTCTGGAAACTGAACAGCAAAAGACATGCACAGAACGTTCGTTTTATAGAAACGGACGATCAGGGCAGACTCGAATTTTCGGGTCGCTATGGTCATAACCTGATGGATGAGATCTTTAAATATTCATTGGTTGCGGAAATCATTGCCCGTGACACGGTATTTGATCTCATTCATGCCCATGACTGGCTGGCTTATCCTGCCGGAATAGCAGCGAAAAAAATATCGGGTAAACCACTGATTATCCATGTTCATGCCACCGATTTCGACCGGAGCGGCGGAAGTGTCAATCCTCTGGTCTATGAAATTGAAAAACAGGGTATGGATGCTGCCGACCACATTATCACGGTCAGTAACCTTACCCGGAACATTGTCATCAGCCGTTATGGTATTGATCCGGGAAAGGTCACCACTGTTTACAATGCAGTTGAACCTGCTAGCGCTGAAGAGAAACTCAGGCTTAAAAAAGGAGTTGACGAGAAAATTGTGACCTTCCTCGGGCGTATCACGACGCAAA
>CAZOYZ010000015.1:11906-14360 GCA_964584045.1 uncultured Prolixibacteraceae bacterium
AAAAAAGGAGTTGACGAGAAAATTGTGACCTTCCTCGGGCGTATCACGACGCAAAAAGGGCCGGAATATTTTATTGAAGCTGCCAAGCTGGTACTCGGGAAAATGAGCAATGTCCGGTTTGTCATGGCCGGCAGCGGCGATATGATGAATGCCATGATCAAGCGCGTTGCTGCACTAAAAATGTCGGATCGCTTTCATTTCACCGGCTTTTTGCAGGGAGATGATGTGTATGAAATGTTCCGCATGAGTGACGTTTTCGTGATGCCTTCCGTCTCTGAACCTTTTGGGATCGTACCTCTTGAAGCGATGCAATCCAACGTACCGGTGATCATTTCACACCAGTCGGGCGTTTCCGAAATCCTGAAATATGCCATCAAGATCGATTACTGGGATACGCATGCCATGGCTGATGCTATTTATGGTCTGCTAAATTATCCTGCGGTATGGAATATGTTTATGAAATGCGGGAAAGAGGAAGTTGAAAACCTTCGCTGGAAGAATTCAGCTAAGAATGTACGCGATATCTATTTAAAATTTTTAACCAACAAGTAAAGATCCACATATGAGAGCCATCTGTTTTTATTTCCAGGTGCATCAGCCTTTCCGTTTCCGCAGGTACCGCTTTTTCGACATCGGTAACGACCATTACTATTATGATGACTTTGCCAATGAAACCGTGATGCGGAAAGTGGCTAATCACAGCTATCTTCCTGTAAATACCCTTTTGCTTAAGCTGATAAAAAAATATCAGGGTCAGTTTAAAGTCAGCTTCTCCATTTCAGGCATCGCGCTGGAGCAATTCCGGTTGTATGCGCCCGAAGTGCTGGAATCTTTTCAGGCACTGGCCGAAACAGGACAGGTCGAATTTTTATCGGAGACTTACTCTCATTCGTTAGTATCGTTAAAAAATAAGGATGTTTTTGCTGAACAGATACGGAAGCATGATGATCTGATCATGAGTTACTTCGGACAGAAGCCTTTCGTTTTTGCCAACACTGAATTGATCTATTCGGACGAAATCGGAGCTGCTGTTGCGTCCATGGGTTTCAAGGCCATGCTTGCCGAAGGGGCCAAACATGTTTTGGGGTGGAAGTCGCCAAATTATTTATATTGCAATGCCATTAATCCGAGGCTGAAAGTGCTGATGCGGAATTTCCGTTTAAGTGATGATCTTGCATTCCGGTTTTCAAACCGCGGATGGAGTGAATATCCGCTTACGCCGCAAAAGTTCATAAAATGGCTTAATGCCAATCCCAATGATGAGATTGTTAACCTGTTCATGAACTATGAGGCACTGGGGGAACTTCAACCGGAATCTACAGGTATTTTCAGGTTCATGGAGGAACTGCCTGCCGCGGTCATCAGCGATCCGGGACTTAAATTTGCCACTCCTTCGGAAATCGCCGACGAGTATCAGCCAATTGCTGCGGTAAGCGTCCCGAACGTGACTTCCTGGGCCGATGAGGAACGGGATTTGACAGCCTGGCTGGGCAACGAAATGCAGCAGGAGGCGTTTAACAAGTTATATGAGTTGCAGGAACGGATGGGACGTGTTCAGGACGAAGCGCTGATCAGGGACTGGGATGCGCTGCAGGTGAGCGATCATTTTTATTACATGTGTACCAAGTTCTTCTCGGACGGGGAAGTGCATACGTATTTCAATCCTTATGAAAGCCCTTACGAAGCATTTATTAATTACATGAACGTGCTGAGCGATTTTAAGATCCGTCTGAACAGTGTGGCTCCCGAAAATCACATCGATCAGGAAATAGCAGCTCTGACGAAGTTGCTGCAGGAGAAGGAAGAAAGACTTAGAAAATATGCCATTGAAGTAAAGAGCCTTCAGGCAAGAAAGAAAAAGAAAATACCTTTAACGGCCAAAACCGCCGGGGATAAACAGCTACGCAGGACGTAAAAAGTTTTTTTATTTTTTTTGAGTTGTTTTGCGCGGTCGATTGTTTAATAGCAAGTATTTGTATTATTGACGGTGTATGCTGTTGATAAGCAAATATTTGTCCATGATTAAAATAATTTATACAGAAATGCCGAATTGGAGAAGACTGTTTGTTGAATCAAGCATACCTGAAAAACTGGCTCCTCTGAAAGAGTTGAGCAAAAACCTTTGGTGGGTCTGGAATTCAGATGCCCGTGAATTATTTAAAAGTATTGATGAGAAATTGTGGGAAGAAAGCGCCCATAATCCGGTGGTACTGCTCGAGAATGTCAGTTATCAGCGGTACCTGGAGCTGGAAAAGGACCGTGTTTTCATGGCCAATATGGATGTGATTACGGGCCGGCTGCACCAGTACCTGGATGAACGGTCTTCCCTGCAGGGGCCGGAAATCGCTTATTTTAGCATGGAATACGGGATTCATGACAGTCTGAAGATCTTCTCGGGCGGACTTGGTATACTGGCGGGCGATTATTTGAAAGAAGCGAGCGACGCGAAAGTCG
>CAZOYZ010000015.1:14460-16368 GCA_964584045.1 uncultured Prolixibacteraceae bacterium
TGCTGGATGCCGATTTTGAAGACAACCGGGATGAGGACCGTGTGGTTACCCATTATCTTTACGGAGGTGACAACGAGAACCGCTTAAAACAGGAGATGCTTCTTGGTTTAGGCGGTATCCGTGCGCTGCGAAAGCTCGGACGTAAAGCGGATGTGTACCATTGTAATGAAGGTCATGCCGCGATGATCGGACTGGAACGGATCTCCGAACTGATGAGTGATGCCGGACTGACTTATGCCGAAGCAAAGGAGGTGGTCAGGGCCTCCACGCTGTTTACAACCCATACGCCGGTTCCGGCTGGTCATGACTCTTTTCACCAGGATTTGTTCTATACTTACCTCAGCAAACTTGCTTCCCGCTTTAAAATCACCTGGGAAGAGTTTGTGATGCTCGGCAAAACGAATATAAGCGAAGACCGGTTTAACATGAGCTACCTGGCGGCCAATCTGTCGCAGGGGATCAACGGTGTCAGCATGTTGCACGGCGAAGTGTCGAAAGATATCCTGAAGAACATGTATGAAGGTTATCTGCCCGAGGAACTGCCAATTGGTTATGTGACCAACGGGGTGCATTATTCAAGCTGGACAGCGCCTGAATGGAAAGAACTTCATCTAAAATATTTTGGCAAGGAATTTCCTGAGAATCAGCTTGATTTTGACCGGTGGGACGATATTTACAGGGTTCCCGACGCAGATATCTGGAACCTGAAGAAACACTTGAAACTCAAGCTCATCGACTATATCAAGGATCGCTTTGCCGATACCTGGATTCAGCGGCACGAAAACCCGAAGCTGATCACGGAAGTGTTAAACTCGCTGGATCCTAATGCACTGACTATAGGCTTTGCCCGGCGTTTTGCCACCTATAAAAGGGCTCATCTGTTGTTCCGGAATCTCGAACGCCTTTCCAAAATTGTGAATAACCCGGAACGCCCGGTTCAGTTTCTCTTTGCCGGAAAGGCCCATCCGGCCGATAAAGCAGGGCAGGATCTGATTAAGTATATTGTGGAGATTTCCAAAAGTCCTGAATTTATCGGGAAGATCCTTTTTGTCCAAAATTATGATATTAACCTGGCGAAGATGTTGTTACAGGGGGTTGACGTCTGGCTGAATACACCTACACGCCCGCTGGAAGCATCGGGTACCAGCGGCGAAAAAGGAGCCATGAACGGTACTGTTCACTTTTCAGTGCTTGACGGCTGGTGGGTGGAAGGTTACAAGGAAGGGACAGGCTGGGCCTTGCCCATGGAACGTACTTACGAAGTGCAGGACTTCCAGGATGAGCTCGACGCAGAGTTCATCTACAATATCTTTGAAGATGAAATCATCCCACTCTATTATACGCGTAATGAAAGGGATGTCTCGGAACAATGGGTGGCTTATGTGAAGAATACGATCGCGCAGGTGGCGCCCAATTTCACGACGGCCCGGATGATCCGGGATTATCAGGTCCGTTATTATCAGCCTCAGTTCGAACGGGTGAAAAAGCTCAACGCGAATAATTTTGAACTCGCGCGGGCGTTAACTGCCTGGAAGAAGAAGATCCTTCAGGTCTGGGATCAGATCGAAGTGAAGGAGATCCAACTGGCCGACGGGATCACGAACGTCCTCCGCATAGGCGAGGAATACCCTGCCAAAGTCGTACTCGATCTGAAAGGGCTTTCTCCCGAAGAGATCGGGCTGGAGATCGTCGTTACCGAACATAGCAGCGATGACACGGAAAAGCTTTGCGATCGTTTTGAATTCTCGGCAGGGCCGGTGGACGGCAATATTTGCACGTATTTACTGAACCTGCGGCTGATGAACCCGGGGGCCTATAACTATGGGATACGTTTGTTTCCCCGTAACCCGGATCTCCCGCACCGTCAGGATTTCAGATGTGTACGCTGGATTTAAACTATAAATAGCA
>CAZOYZ010000015.1:16468-25997 GCA_964584045.1 uncultured Prolixibacteraceae bacterium
TCGCTTGCCTGATTACAAAATAAATTTAATTTTGTAGTCATTTTTTTAAAAAAAGCGTCATGGCTGCTGAAAAAAACCTTGGATCAAAAATCAAACAACTGAGAACTTCCAGAAAAATTACCCTGGAAGAACTTGCTGCACAAACAACCCTGGATGTCAGTCTGCTCAATAAAATCGAAGAAGAGAAAGCGGTACCCTCTCTGGCTCCCCTGATCAAAATAGCAAGAGCCCTTGGTGTTCGCCTGGGAACTTTTTTGGATGACAGCGACCAGATGGGTCCTGCCGTTGTCCGGGCCGGCGGACAGGAAAAAGGAGTTCGCTTTACCTCGCAGGGAAGTCTGACCCGTGAACATCTCAACTTCTATTCCCTTGCGTATAACAAGGCAGGAAGAAATATGGAACCTTTCGTGGTCGAAATTGAACCTGCTGAGCCTTCCAATTACATGCTCTCGTCGCACGAAGGTGAAGAGTTCATCTATGTGATGGAAGGCAGGGTCGAGGTCAATTACGGGAAGGATATTTTTTTGCTGGATGCCGGCGACAGTATTTACATGGATTCGGTGGTGGTGCATAATGTGCATGCGGCAGATAACAAGCCGGCAAAGATCCTGGCAGTACTTTATACTCCGTTTTAACTGGTCCGGCTATGCAGTTAATTGATTTTACAATGGGGGGGATCCTCGAAAAATACGCCTACGAAACTCCTGATCACGATTTTCTGGTTTATCCTGATCGCGGGTTGACTTTTTCGTACGGGGAATTCAATAAGAGAGTGGATAAGCTCGCAAAAGGGCTGATGTACATTGGCGTTGGAAAAGGCGACAAGGTCGGAGTTTGGGCCAATAACGTTCCCGACTGGCTGACGTTTATGTTTGCTTCAGCGAAAATCGGCGCCGTCCTGGTGACGGTAAACACCAATTATAAACTTGCCGAGTTGGAGTACCTGCTCAAAAACGCCGATATTCACACGTTGTGCATGATCGGGGAGTACCGCGACAGCGATTATGTAAACATGATCTTCGAACTGGTTCCCGAACTGAAAACCCGGCGCAGGGGCGACCTCAAATCCGAAAGGTTTCCCGAACTCAGGAATGTGGTTTTCATCGGACAGGAGAAGCACCGGGGCTTTTACAACACCGCCGAGTTGCTTTTGATGGGTTCTTATCTGGATGATCTGGAACTGGATGAGATCAGAAAGTCGATCAATACCCACGATGTGGTCAATATGCAATACACCTCCGGCACCACCGGTTTTCCCAAAGGGGTCATGCTCAGCCATCATAACATCTTAAACAATGGTTACTCGGTCGGTGAATGCATGAAGTACACCGCGGCCGACCGGCTTCTGGTACCTGTGCCGTTCTTTCACTGCTTTGGATGTGTGCTGGCGTTATGCGCGATCATTACCCACGGAGCAACGATGGTCATGGTCGAGAATTTTGATCCGCTTCTCGTTCTGGCTTCCATCGAAAAGGAAAAGTGTACGGCTGTTTACGGCGTACCTACCATGTTCATTGCCGAACTGAACCATCCGATGTTCGATCTGTTCGATCTGACCACCCTGCGCACAGGTATCATGGCAGGATCGTTGTGCCCGATCGATACCATGAACAAGGTCATGACCAAAATGCACTGCAAAGATATCATCATTGTGTACGGGCTGACCGAAACATCGCCCGGAATGACCGCCACGCGAACACATAATTCTCCCGAAATCAAGGCAACTACGGTGGGCTTTGAACTGCCCAACGTGGAAGTGAAGATCGTTGATCCCGAGACCGGAGCGCAATGCCCCGACAATGTGCAGGGTGAGATATGCTGCCGCGGATATAACGTCATGAAGGGCTATTATAAGAATGAAGAAGCAACGCGCCAGGTGCTTGATAAAGACGGATGGCTTCATTCAGGCGATCTGGCTTTGCGCACCGAAGACGGATTTTATAAGATCACCGGGCGTATCAAAGATATGATCATCCGCGGAGGAGAGAATATTTATCCCCGGGAAATTGAAAACTTCCTTTACGGGATGGAGCAGATCGAAGCGATCGAGGTGGCGGGCATCCCCAGTAAAAAATACGGGGAAGAGGTGGGCGCCTTCATCAAGGTGAAACGAAATCATGAACTCACCGAGGAAGAGATCACCGAGTTTTGCCGCGGAAAAATTGCCCGTTACAAGATTCCGAAATACATCTTCTTTGTTGACGGTTACCCCATGACCGCCAGCGGGAAGATCCAAAAGTACAAACTCAAGGACATCGGGCTTCAATTACTGAAGGAACGGGGAATTGAAGTGATCTAAACACGTCACAAGCTGCAGCCTTGAATTTTTCTGCCTGCTCTTTTGTTTCAAGACAAAAGAGCAGGCAGTTTCCGGGTCATTACGCCGGAACAGATACCTGGTAATCTTTTTCTCCCGATCTTTGTTTATCTCTACGTTCATTACGGAAAACAGAAGATTCGAATCATGGAAAAGATAACCTATCACTTTACTCCGCTTGCGGGGTATGAACATTTTGAGGCTACCACACAGATCATCATTGCCGAGATCCTGAAAAGGAATCTCCCGTTTGAGATTATTGATGAAAAAAATAATCTCATCGCGGTGACACACCATCACAAGGAATACATCATTCATGAGGGAACCATCTCCGATGCCAACAGCCTGATCGCTTACTGGATCTCCAACGATAAGTGGATGACCAGGCAGTTCCTGAAGCGCAAAGGCATCAGTCATGCAAAAGGTATGCTGCTCCGCCGGGATTATACGCCCGACACGCTGGAGACCTTTCAGTTTCCCCTGGTCGTAAAACCCGCCACCACCGACCACGGGATCGCCGTGAGCGCCAATATACAGACCCGTGAAGAACTGAACGCGGCCATTGCGAAAGCTTTCAGTCATGCTTCGAGGGTGATCGTCGAAGAATACTTCCACGGGCGTGAATATCGTTTCCTGGTGGTCGATGATCGGGTGAGAGCCATCGCTTACCGGGTGCCTGCCAATGTGACCGGTGACGGCGTGCATACGATCAGTCAGCTGATTGACAAAAAAAACGAAGGCAGGGGAACCGATTACACCTATCCGTTGTTGAAGATCGTCGTTGACGAAGAAGTGATCAGGCATCTGAGCGCGTGTGCCATGTCGGTTGAAACGGTACCTAAAGCGGGAGAACAGGTATTTCTGCGTCAGAATTCGAATCTGAGCACCGGTGGCGACAGTATCGACGTAACCGATGATATGCCAGAATTTTATAGCGATGTGGCGGTTCAGGCTGCCCGGTCGGCAGGACTGAAGATCGCCGGAGTTGACGTGATGATCAGGGACCTTGCTGCTGTTCCCGGGCCTGATAATTATATCGTGGTGGAACTGAATGCACCGGCTATGCTCTCCATGCACGATTTTCCGTATGTGGGGAAGAACAGGCATGTGGAACAGTATGTGCTGGACAGTATCCTGAACTCAAAATAAAAGCGTTCCAAAATGACAGAAACAGAGAAATCAACGGAAATAAATCCCGTAACACGGCTGGCAGCGTATTTTGAAAAAGGGAATAAGCCTGCTGAGGCTTGGGGCATCGGTACAGAACATGAGAAATTCCTTTACAACGCATCCGATTTAAAGAGGCTTGATTATTTCTCATTCCCGGGAATCAGGATCATTCTTGACCATATGCAGGAAAATGGATGGGAACCCGTTATTGAAAAAGGGAATATGATCGGCCTGAAAAAAAACGGCGCTTCGATCTCTCTTGAACCGGGCGGGCAGTTCGAGCTCTCAGGGAGGAATTTCAGGACGGTACATGAAACCTTTGAAGAAACACAAAGGCATTTTGATGAATTGAAATCGATTTGCAGGAAATTTGGTGTATTCAGCCTGGCATTGGGTTTCGATCCTTTATGGGAGCGGGAAGATATGCCCTGGATGCCAAAAGAACGGTATGCCTGGATGCGGGATTACATGCCTTTAAAGGGAAGCCTTGGTCTTGATATGATGACCCGTACAGCGACCATTCAGGTGAATCTCGATTACGCCAGTGAACGGGACATGGTGAAGAAGATGCGGGTATCGCAGGCGCTCCAGTCAATTGTGACGGCGATCTTCGCCAATTCCCCGTTTAGCGGGGGAAGGCCCAACGGCTATCTCAGTTACCGGGCAAAGGTGTGGGAGGATACCGATCCGGACCGTTGTGGCTTTTTGCCTTTCATTTTTGACAAAGGGTTCGGATTTGAGCGGTATACCGATTATCTCCTCGATGTGCCCATGTATTTTATCGTCCGCGACGGGAAATACCTGCCTGCCGGGAACATCACTTTCAGGGACTTCATCAACGGGAAACATCACCTCAGGCCCGTGATGCAGGATTGGGAGACCCATGTGTCGACCGTGTTTCCCGATGTGCGTCTGAAGCAGTTTATCGAGATGCGCGGAGCCGACGGCAGTTGTGTGCACCACATTGCGGCGCTTGCGGCGTTGTGGGTCGGACTGCTGTACGATAATGACAGCCTTGAAGAAGCGGCCGGCCTTATTCAGAATTGGGATACAGAAACAATGCAGGAGATCAGGGCCCGCGTACCGCGTGAAGGGTTACGGGCGGCATGCGGCAAAATGAAGGCGGACCAGATTGCCCGGCAGATCATTCGTATCGCTTCAGCCGGGCTGACGAGGCGGTCAAAGCTTTTGGGCATTGACGATGAGAGCAAATACCTGGAACCTGTCAGGGAAATTGCCGCGACAGGCGTAACCCAGGCCGAACATCATCTGCGCAATTATCATGAACGGTGGAATAAGGATGTGACAAAGCTGGTAAAAAGCTGGCCAAAGTTGCATTGTGATTGTGAGTGTAGTTAAGCAAAACGTTTCGATTAAGCGAGAGCAAAGCCAGGCTTGCCTGAGCTTTGCCGAGCGTGAGAAACGACTAATCGAAGATGAAAAACATGCTTTCAAAATTCAGGTTCCTGTTAAAATATATGCATCAGTTCCGGTGGTGGTACACCGGAGGGATCATCTTTCTGTGGCTCACCATTTGGGTGTCGGTCACCATCCCTGAATTTATTCAGAAAAGCATCGACCTGATCGGACAGGGACCTGAAGGTGTAAAAAAAGAATTCCGGGAGATGGTTTTGGCAATCCTCGGGCTTGCCCTGGTACTTATTCTTTTCCGGACGCTTTCGCGGGTGCTGATCTTCATTCCGGGACGGCTCATTGAAAAGCGGCTCAAGGGAGAGATGTTCCGTAAGCTCAGCTCGTTCGGGAAAGACTATTACGACCTGAATGCCACCGGGAACATCATTTCCCGGATCAACAACGATATCAGCGGGGTACGTATGATCACCGGGTTTGGCATCCTGCAGGCTGCCAACATCCTGTTCGCCCTTTCGCTGACCCCCTATAAAATGTGGCAGCTTTCGCCCGCACTTACCCTGTATTGCCTGTTGCCGATGGTAACCGTTTTTGTGATCGTCCGCGTCGGGCTGGTGGTCATGGTCAGGAATACCCGCCACAGGATGGATACCCTTCAGCAGTTATCCGGGAAGACCATCTCGTTTCTTTCAGGGAACAGTGTGATCAAAAGCTATAACATTTACCGCTGGGCGGAAGAACGTATGCAGGAGGAGAATATTTCGCTCTTCAATTTCACTCTGAAAATTGCGTGGGTCCGTTCATTTATCATTCCCTTGCTGGCCAGCCTGGAGCAGATCCTGAAGATCGTGGTGCTTTTCGCGGGAGGCCTTTTTGTGATCCAGGGCAAATTTACGATAGGCGAACTGACCGGCTATATTGCCTATACCGTTCTTCTTACCCAGCCCATTTTGGGATTCGGGTGGCTGCTGGCGATCTTTCAGCAGGGATTCGTGGGCATCAGCAGTTTACAGACGATCATTGACCGGAATGGGGCTGATGAAGGCAGGAAACCCCTTCCCGCAGAGGAGAAGGGGCAACTCTTCACAAAAGGGATTACGCTGAGGAATATGAGCTACACTTATCACAATGGCGACAGGCCCGTCTTGCAGAATATTTCCTTCACCATCAAACCCGGACAGGTAGTTGGCCTTACCGGCAAAGTGGGATCGGGCAAAACAACACTCGTCAATTGCCTCAACGGCTATCTGAGGCCGGACCGGGGACAGATCTTTTTCGGTGAAAAGGATGCTGCGGGACTGAGGGGAGAAGATATCCGTTCGGTAGTGAGGACCGTAAGTCAGGATGTTTTCCTGTTTTCCGACACGATCGAAAATAACATCGCTTTTGGTTCGGCAAAGGCCTTGCAAAGGAATTCCCTGCAGGAAGTGATCCATAAAAGCGCGCTGACCGATGAGCTGGCCCGTTTTCCCGGACATGAGAAAACTATGGTGGGAGAGAAGGGCATCATGCTTTCGGGGGGACAGAAACAGCGGATCAGTCTGGCCAGGGCACTCTATACGCACTGTGGACTGCTGATCCTGGATGATGTGTTCTCAGCAGTTGACACGGATACGGAACGGTTTCTGATCGGGCAGATCTTTGGTAAGCACCAGGCCAAAAGCCTGCTGGTCGTTTCAAACCGGATCAGCGTACTCGAAAAAACCGACTTCACGCTGGTACTTGACGAAGGCCGGATCGTGGCCATGGGTGCGCATGACGAATTACTGGAACGATCGGATTTCTACAGGGATACCCTGGCCCTGCAACAAGGGGACTGAGAATAAGGAAATTGGAATAACCGGGCAGAGAGAAGAACAATGATAAAAACTATTTCAACCAGAATATCGGGAAGTAAGGACTGGAGGCTGATCAAAAGGCTGGCACATTACTTTAAACCTCATAAAAAGTGGCTTTTTCTGAGCATCGCTTCGGTTCCTGTCACCACAGCTTCCAGTCTCCTGTTCCTCTGGCTGGTGGAGCATATCGTGGACGACCACATCGTGCCCGGCGATATTGCCGGATTGAAAACGTATTCGATCCTGCTGGTCGTTGTTCTCGCCGTCAACCTGCTTTTCGACGGGATCTACAGTTATTCCTTTTCAAAAGCAGGCGGAATGGCGATCGTGGATATGCGGCGTGAGCTGTTTGGCAAGGCTTTACGCTTTCCGATGAACTACTATGACAAAACACCCATCGGGGTCACCTTATCACGGCTCACCAGCGACATGGAATCGATTACAGAGTCATTTTCCACAGGTGTCCTGGGATTGCTTGCCGACAGTATTAAAACCCTGGCGCTGCTGGGTTATCTCTTCTTTTTGAACTGGCGGCTCACATTGGTACTGCTTTTGGTGGTACCGCTCATTATCCTCGCTATTCGCTACCTGAGAAAAAAGATCAGAAAAGCTTACAACGAGTCCCGCAGCAGCCTGGCCAAATCGGCTGCCTACCTGCAGGAGTCGCTCAACGGCATGAAAACCATCCAGCTATATGCGGCCGAGGAAGAAGCCTTTGAGAAATACGACAACCTCAACAAGCAGTATTGTGACGCCCAGAACCAGTCGAACGTGTACGACTCGTCCCTGTATTCCATTGTCGACGGGATCACCTCTGTTGCCACCGCACTGGTGATCTGGTACGGGGCGGTCCAGATCTGGGACTTCGGTTTTACGATCGGCGTGCTGATCGTTTTTATCACCACGTTAGGGCAACTGTTTGTCCCCGTGAGGCAATTTGCCCAGCAGATATCGACTATTCAGCAGGCCTTGTCGGCTCTTGAGCACATCAGCGACCTGTTTGAGCAGAAAACCGAAGAAGCCGGCCGGCCGGCGGGAGCGATGCATACCCCGTGCTTCCGGCCACCTGTTGCCGGAAACGGAGGGAAGGATACCGGCTCGCCGGAGCAAGAACGGGCCGCCCCCCTGGCCATCCGGGAAATCGAATTCCGCGATGTGTCGTTTGCCTATTCGCCCGGGACACCCGACGTGTTGAAGAATGTGTCCTTCAAGCTGCACAAAGGCGATCGCCTGGCCTTGGTCGGGACCACGGGATCAGGAAAGTCGACTTTGATCAGGCTGCTTACAAAAGCCTATACCGGCTACACCGGATCGATCACCGTCAACGGCACCGAGCTCAGGGATATCCCGCTGTCCCGGATCCGGGACAGCATTTCAGTGATGCAGCAGGATATTTTTATGTTTAATGATACAGTCGAGTTCAACATTTCGCTGGGCCGCAGATCAGTTACCCGGGACGATGTCCGGGAGGCTGCTTCTTTTGTGTTTGCCGGCCATTTCATCAGCCGTTTACCCGGCACGTACGATTATGTGATACAGGGCAATGGTGATAACCTTTCAAAGGGACAGACGCAACTGATCTCTTTTGCCCGTGCGATTTGCGGGAAGAATGAGCTTATTATCCTGGATGAGGCCACCAGCGCCGTCGATTCGCTCACAGAACAATACATCCAGATGGCCATTGAGAATATCTTCTCGTCACGGACAGTCATTGCTGTGGCCCACCGCCTCAGCACCATCAAAAATTCGGATATGATCCTTGTTCTCGAGGAAGGGCGGATCATTGAGAGGGGCAATCACCGTGAGTTGCTGAAGCAAGGAGGCAAGTATGCCCAACTCGTGCATCAGTTTGAAAAAGAGGACAAAACCGCTTGATCCAACGGATTTTGCTGTAAACCGTTTTCGGGGTCAAGGATAACTTGATTTTACAGAACCTCCCAAAACCTTGCGGGCAGATGAATATTCTCAACAGGTATTGCATCTTTAAACAGGGGGGCAATTTCCCCGGGCGAGAATCCTGCAATACCACATCCTATTTCGGTCACTAAAAAGGTGTATTCAGGATGTTCCCCGGCAAACCGAATAAATTCTTCGACATACTCTTTGATGTATCTGGTCGTTCTGAACATGGTTGGAATGGCATAGGTTTGTCCTTGCAGCCCGACCCCCTCGCCCGGTATGGCGCCCCATTTTAAAGCGGTACGGGCAGCTCCCCCGCCATGATGGCCATCTAAGTTTGAACCAAAAACAAATATTTCATTTTTCTCCAACTTGTCAATAAACCGTGGCGTGACCCTGTTTTGCGGATAGTTTTCCATGAGTGATGATTTAGATGATTGCTTCAGTAATATTTTTGAATTCCAAATCAATTTCCAAAAGTAAACTATTTTTGAGCAGATAATTGCTTTTTGAGATCCCAGAATGTCTGATCAAAGTAACGGAAAACTGAATCTGAGCCGCTCCGGACAACCGGGCCGTGGAAATCCTGCATCGCACGGATCCGGAATAGCCAGACATGGGATTACCTCCATGAATTTGCGAATGGTGTTGACCCCAAACTCAGGGCTTATGCCAATGAAGTGCTGATCCAGATCAACAAAGCCCTCCTGAATTATAAAGAACCGCTGTTGTCAGCGTAAGTTCATGTTTGAAGATTTGACATTCACGGGGTGAGTGCAATTTTTCTGTGAAGGTCAATGTCCGGGTAAACGTTAGTTTTTTATGCGTTTGTTAATTCCCTATATTTGTAACTGTTTCAAATTCATAACGGACATGCGAAAATACCCGATAGGCATACAGACGTTTAGTGAGATCATCAACGGGGGCTTTGTTT
>CAZOYZ010000016.1:0-3646 GCA_964584045.1 uncultured Prolixibacteraceae bacterium
TTGGATCGCGGATCAGAAATGGATCGTGAACGGGTCGGCATCCGGAAGTACCGGGAATTTTTTCCGGAAGCGGTCGAGTGGTGATTTGGAGAGCTTTGCAGCGATGATCTGCTCCCCATTGCCCGTGGTCACTGCGATTTCCCTTCCCCTGGGGTCGACGATCAAACTGTGGCCATCGTAACGAATGCCATTGCCGTCAGTTCCGGTGCGGTTAACGCCGGCGACATAAACCTGGTTTTCGATTGCCCTGGCTTTCAGCAAAGTTGTCCATACATCGCTTCGTGAAGCCGGCCAGTTGGCGCAGTTGATCATCAGGTCATACTCACCGTGATTACGGCAAAAAACCGGGAAACGGAGGTCATAGCAAATCTGGGGTAAAATCCGGAACGATTTGATCCGGAATATCTTTCGTTCCTTCCCCGGAGTAAAATGAAGCTGTTCTTCTCCCATTGAGAACAGGTGCCTCTTGTCATAGTATTCGATCATCCCTTCCGGGCTGACAAAGATAAAGCGGTTGAAAAAGGAGTCTCCTTCCCGGACGATTAAGCTTCCGGCCAGGATCATTTGCAGGACCGATGCCTGCTTCTTCATCCAGCCGACAGTTTCTTCGCCATCCATGCTCTCAGCCAGTTGTGCGGTATTCATAGAAAAACCTGTTGAAAACATTTCGGGCAGGACGACCAATTCCGTTTCTCCGGGAAGCCGGGAAAACAATTGTTCAAACCGGCGACGGTTGGCGTGAAGATCCTCCCACACCAAATCAGCCTGAAGAAGCGCAATATGTAAATAATCGTCAGACATCATCGAACGAAAATCGGTCACATTTCTTACCCGTAATACCCTTTGCTTTATAATAAGCTTTCATCCGGCGGATGTCTTCCTGGGGATCATCAGTAAGCTCAAGGGTATCGGTCCACCCGATCTCCTTCTTGCTCCAATCAAAATATCCCAGATACACTGCTGCTCCGGTGGCTTTGGCAATAGCATGGAACCCGGCCTTCCATCGGGTTGTTTTGGCCCGTGTCCCTTCAGGCGTAATGGCGAGGTGAAACTCTTCGTACCGGTTCATCAGGTCAACGGTCTGCTTCACCACCGTAGCTCCCTTTGACCGGTCGATCGGGATTGCGCCTGATTTTCGTAAAAAAAATCCGACGGGCCAAAAGAAAAATTCTTTTTTGATGAGAATATGTACCGTACCGCCAACCGATGTATAATAAAGATAAGAGATGACAAAATCCCACGCGCTGGTGTGAGGAACGCCTAAAATAATCGCCTTTTTATGCGGCATCACTCCGTTAACGGCTTTCCACCCCATCAATTTCATCAGAAGACGGCAAACATGCTTCATTGGATTACTGGTTAACGGCAACCTGGCTCTTACTGGTTATTTCCGCGGTTTCAAACCCGGAAGCAAAGGCAAAGTCGCTCAGCAGTCGAACAGCCATCTGTCCGGCTTCCTGCAAACCGTCACTCCCGTGAAAAGAGACGATAATCATCAGGAAGCGTTTGGTACTTTCGTGTACCCCGGTCCGCTCGGAGTCGGAGGTGGCTGAACCAAAGGCTCCCTCATCATCCCTGAAGACGGGCATATTTGAAATGTTCAGTTCACCTCTACCCAGGCCATCGTAAGGTTCATGCTTCCGTCCGATCCCCATCCGGACATCGCCTGAAATCAGGCCGGCATCATACCCTCCGATGGAAAAGCCGGTGCTGACGGAAACCAGGTTAAGCAAGTCGACCACATTGTTAATATGATAAAGTCCCTTACCATTGACCACGCGGCGCAGCAGGGCTTCGGCAGATAACCGGTAACGCGCGGGGTCTTTCCCGCAGGCCCTGTAGGCCTTCCTTGCCTGATCGACTGCAGGGATCGTGCTGATCTCTTCCATGGTCAGGCTTTCAGAAATTTCCCTGCAGCGGCTATCCATCATTTTCTTCAGCTCGTTTGGACAATTTTTCACAGACACATCACATTCAATGCACAGCAAATGAATATGCGGACAACAATCCGAAAGATCATCAGTAATTGAAATTCTTCTCATCATGCTTCTGACCTTTTAATCCGAACAAAATTAGAAAATCTTCGACGATTAAAAAAATTATGCTTCGCAGGATCGCGATAAATCAGAAAAAAATCTCAGTCCGGATGTGTTCGGGAGGAATATGGTATTGCTCGAGGATATCAGTCACTTCCTCAATCATATTTGAGTTTCCGCACAAATAGCATATCATACCTGGATCCACAGGGTTTTCCCTCAGATAATACGTGACACGGCCAAAATAATCACCTTTGTTTTCCCTCGACGTACACAGGCAATACCGAGTTGGATTGAAGACGGCTTTTCCGTAGGCTTCATCGGCAAAATGAACTCCATGCAGCAGCATATAATTCAACCCCGGGAAGCTACAGACAAACGAATGGAAAGGTGCAATGCCGGTACCCGTCGCGACCAACAGCACAGGACGACCTGTTTTCAGGGATTCATCCGGAATGAAAAATCCCGACGGTCCTTCGATATACATGGGACTGCCCGTTTTCAGATGCCGCAAAAAACGAGAAAAAAAACCATCGTTCACGTACCGGATCAGAAAAGAAAGATCATCATCGTACAAGGAGCTGTAGATCGAGTATTCACGGCCCTCGCCCGAGTCGGGGTCCCGCAGAACAATATGTTGTCCCGGTATGAAAACCAGTCCTTTCCGCTCGAAGTGGAGAACAAAAGTTTCAGGGGTAAGCTCTTCAATTTTCTTCAGGTTATGCAGGTTCCGTTCCATGAGCAGCTGTGATTTATGCATTCACATGTCTTTCCGCATGGTATGAGGACCGGACGAGCGGACTGCTTTCGACGTAACGGAAGCCTCTGCGGTATGCTTCCTTCCGGTATCTGTTAAACTGCTCGGGCGTGATATATTCCACGACCTTCATCAGGTGCGGATCGGGCTGAAGGTATTGTCCCAGTGTAAGCACCCTGCAACCGGCGTTCTTCAGGTCGTCCATGGCTTCAAGTACCTCCCCGGGGGTTTCTCCCAATCCAAGCATAATCCCCGATTTTGGTGTAATTCCTGATTCTGCCACACAGGAGATTACCTTCAGGCTGCGGTCATAACGAGCCCTGCTCCTGATTTTGGGGGTCAGGCGCCTGACCGTTTCCAAGTTATGCGAGATCACGTCGGGGCGGGCGTCGATGACTTGCTGTACCAGTTCTTTTTTTGCCAGAAAATCAGGGATCAGGGTTTCCATCGTGGTTTCCGGGTTAAGTTCCTTCACTTTGCGGATCGTGGCAGCCCAAAAGGCAGCACCACCGTCGGGCAGATCATCCCGGTCCACCGACGTAATGACACAATGCCGCAGACCAAGCGTCCGGATGGTTTCGGCAAGGCGTAAAGGTTCATTCCAGTCCACCGGATCAGGGATCATGTTTTTCACATAGCAAAAACGGCAGTTCCGCGTACATTTATCACCCAGTATCATAAAACTGGCCGTACCGGCATTCCAGCATTCGCCTTTATTGGGACAGTTACCGCTTGTACAAATGGTATGGAGTTTATTTTCCTGGATCAGTCTTTTTACCCTGGAGTAATTTTCCCCGGCCGGAAGGGGTGACTTCATCCATTCCGGCAACCGTTCCCTTGTTTTCAAAATCAT
>CAZOYZ010000016.1:3746-9456 GCA_964584045.1 uncultured Prolixibacteraceae bacterium
TTCCTGTTAATTTAAAGCTGTACTGAAAACCGACCTGGAAATCGGGCGCGTTATTAATCGCGATCATATCCTCGCCGATAAAGACAGTAAATGCTCTGTTTTCGCGGTGAAACCCTAAAATGAAAAACGTCCTGAACGAATAGTAATACAACGCTGCCGGCGTCAGCTTGGCCAGCCAGAATTGCTGAGAGATTGGCTCACCTTCCCAGGTATCGCCTTCCTGCAGAAACTGGATCCCGATTTCATCATAACCGGTTTGGAGTTGGCCAAGATTACCTCCTCTCATCAAAGGGTCATGGTATTGATTAAGGACACCGAGGGTCACCGTTCTTTTTTTTGTCTGCACGTTAAATCCGGCATATATGCTTCCCTGCCGCCTGAACTTCCAGTCAATCATGTGTACCCCGTCTCCCGTTTTTAATAACGTCTGATGGGTCACTCCACCGTCAACGGCCAGCGTAACAGAGCTTCTTTGTCCCAGGAGAAAGTCAGTCCTGATCCCGGCTGAAATTCCCGGTATCAAGTAAGGATGAAAATCATTCAACGGTACTGAAAGATGAAGGGCCGCCTGCGTGCTGAGATGCCAATTTGGCGTAGTCGACTGATACAACTGCCTGTAGTAATGCGCATCAAACACCCCAGTAAAAACATCTCCCCGATCTTTGCGAAATTTCTTTCCTTCTTCATCTTCAAATTCAATGGCAGCCCTGTTAAAAGGATAAAGCCTTCTCCCAAAATTATCCTCAACGGCGACAGCCGAATGCCACTCTTCGATAAAATAATCGCTGACAAAAAAATTCACCGGTGACTTACCTGATGACAAATGATGCATATTCATATTGAAAATCAGACTGTTCTTTCCCTTCCAGTGGTTCAGCCAGGTAAACCTGAAATGCTGGAGCACCCCGTCGGCCTGATAAGCTTTATATTTGGTAGGGATATGACTGTCGACAAAGTATTGCGGTCTCAATGTCATGAACAGTTCTTCAACCACCTTACTCTGTTTTTCTGTCATGCTCTGAGGATAAATGAACCAGGCCTTGGGGTTCCATACGTTCCCCATAGAATAGCCAAAAGAAAACCGATGACCCGGTGGGTTTCCCGCTCCGAAATAAAACGGAAAATCGAGCGAAAAAATACCTGCAGGGCTTTCAGGATTCGACTCTGTAAAAAACAGGGGAACCTGAAGAATATTAACCGTATCATCATCCGTCTGGGAAAAGACTGGGGAAAACAACAAAACCGGGAAGAAAATCAGGACAAGGAATTTCCCCTTCATAAGCGCTCATTTTCAAATTTAAATCCCAAAATTAGACTTTTGGGAATAAGGGCCAAAACTTTTAAGCAAAATAGTCGAAAGGAACTCCTTTCCAGCTTTCGCGAAATTGTTTTTGACTGAGATTCGGGCTTTTACGGAAATGACGCTCCTGACCGCAACCCCAGACCGATGAAGACTTTGAAAATTCCCTTTTTTTCATCAATTTTGAGACGATGAATCAAAATGTGATTTACAGGAACGACCATATCGTAAAAAGTTGGGAAGAGCTTTGTGAAGAAGTTTATCACGACGCATGGAAACCTGAAATGGGTCGTTACCGTTCGGACTATGCCTTCCGGGGTTTATCCGATTCCTCCTATAATCTGAAGAACAGCTTTGTCAGGAATTGCGGCCCGGTTCCGGAACTGGAATATCATTTGCTCCGTAACTTCCGGAAGTATTCCATTTCCAAGGAAGCGCAGCAAAGCGGATCATTCTGGAGGGCATTGGTCATGGCCCAGCACCATGGTCTGCCGACAAGGTTGCTTGACTGGACTTATTCCCCGTTTGTCGCCATGCATTTTGCCACTGCTAACACCGAGAGGTATGATGTGGACGGTGTGATCTGGAAAGTCGATTTTGTGAAAGCCAATAAACTGGTCAGTGAACCGCTCAAACGTCTCCTGCAGGAAGAACGGTGTAACGCATTTACCATTGAAATGCTGGAAGGAGTGATCAAATCGCTTTCCGATTTTGGGCGGAGACTAAAAAAGGAACAGGTGATCTTCTTTGAGCCTCCTTCGCTGGACGAACGGATCATTAACCAGTTTGCGTTCTTCTCGGTCATGACTGACCCTACAGTGGCCATGGACGATTGGTTGGTTCAGCATCCGGGTTTGTACAGACGATTGATTATTCCCGGAGAATTAAAGTGGGAAATCAGGGACAAGCTTGATCAGGCCAATATCACCGAACGGGTGCTTTTCCCGGGACTCGACGGGCTGGCCCATTGGCTAAAAAGACATTACAAACCCGCTTCAACCGACATGCAGGCCGGTCATACGAGCAAACCGGGCCTGTAGGGATTTATGATTGATTATTGATGATTTATCCACCGTGGCTCTCCAGAATATTGCAGAACCGGTGATATGCGTTGTCCCATGGTCCGGACGGCTCAGGGGTAAAGGTAATCACGTCGAACGAATCACGGACAATTCTTCGCATTTCATCGAGTGAATGAACCAATCCCATCGCTTTTGCCTGGATCAGGATATTACCGGCAGCCGTCGCTTCGACCGGTCCGGCAACCACGGGCAGCCCTGTGACATTTGCAGTGAGCTGATTCAAAAAGTGATTCTTAGCCCCGCCCCCAATGATATGGATCTTTTCTATTGGTCTTTTACTTACCTGACGGATCTGATCCAGCGTAAAGCGGTATTTCAGCGCCAGGCTGTCATAAATACATCTGATGATTTCAGCATGCGTTACCGGTTTACCGGCTCCCGGCTCCAAACAGTTTTCGACAATAGCCTGAGGCATATCTCCCGGGTTAAGGAAACAGGATTTATCCGGATCGATCAGGAATTTAAAAGGCTCGGCATCCCTGACCATTTTCACCATCTCATCCCAGGTGTAATTCACCTCTTTCGACCAGGCACGGCGGCATTCCTGGATCAGCCACATTCCCATGATATTTTTGAGAAAGCGCGTAGTCCCTTCCACGCCTCCTTCATTGGTAAAATTCATGGATGCGGTTTTTTTCGAAATAATTGGCTCCGGACTTTCAATTCCCATCAGCGACCATGTTCCCGAACTGATATAGGCGAAGTTGCCGTTATCGGCAGGGACCGAAGCAATTGCCGACGCCGTATCGTGGCCGGCAGCAGCGATCACAGGGATCAGTTCACTCCCGGTTTCTTCAGCAACTACTGACGTCACAGATCCGATAACTGTTCCCGGAGGAATGATCTCGCCAAGGATGTTAACCGGAATGTTGACCTTTTCCAGTAAGTCAGTCTGCCATTCACATCGCCCTGGCTTGATCATCTGGCTGGTACTGGCAATGGAAAACTCCGTTCGCGGAACTCCTGAAAACAAATAATTCAGGGCATCAGGCATAAACAGGATCCGGTCTGTAATCTTTAAGATGGAACGGTTTTCCCTGACCATTGAGAATAACTGAAACAGGCTGTTGAATTGCATAAACTGGATCCCCGTATGCCGGTAAACTTCCTCTTTGGGCACCAGTTTAAAAAGATCTTCCATTGAGGTATCGGTCCTCGAATCCCGGTAAGCATACGGCAGGGACAGGATCATACCTGTTTCGTCAAGATGAACAAAATCGACTCCCCAGGTATCCACGGCAATTGATTGCGGCTGAATGCCAAAATCCTTTATACATTTTTTTAAACCGGCCTTCAGTTCATTAAAAAGGCTAAAGATATTCCAGAAGTAATGACCGTTGATGAACTGCATCTGATTGGTGAACCGGTGTATTTCCGTCAGGTTTAGTTTTCCGTGTTCGAGTGTACCCAGAATAGCCCGTCCGCTTGAAGCTCCAAGGTCAAAGGCTAGAAAATGATTTTTTTGCATATCTTACAGGTCTAAAGTCGAGTAAAAATTACCGGTTTAAATTAATAAAATTTCTCCGTTTTTACTATCCTGTGCAATCCTGTATCTGAAACTCTAACTGCAGCCTCCCGAGGCGATCTTCACTTCTTTGGTGACCGGTTTCCCGATATTCTTAAGGGCATCGGTCAGATGCTGCATTTCTGCGGCGGCCTTGACCCTGAAATGATATTCGTTGAGCTCCTGCTTTGAAGCTGTTGGCCCGGGGACCTTCAGGTCATAGAACATTTTTCTGAATTCCTGCACCGATTCCTTTAGGACGAGATTTTTGGAATTCCCGACGAATTTAGCTTTCAAACAGGACATTTTTACCAGTGTATCATGATCGGCATAAAAGACATTTGTCTTTACATTTTGTTTAAATACCTTTTCCCATTTACGATCAGCAATTTCTTCAAACGGAATATTGATCGCCAGGGGCAAATGGAATTTCTCATACTCTCCGGGCGGGCGGACATCGATTACATGAAGCTGATAGTAGTGATTCACGATTTCATCGGCCAGCTTATCGGCAGAAATCTCATAAAAGACACATTTTTTCTGGCGTTGTGCCTGGGCGATCTGATTTTGGATCATCTCCCGGCGTCCCGGGAGAAAAGCGACTCCAGCGATCACAAAAAAAGGTACCAGCGAGGCTATGGCATACCTTAATTTCAGCTTCCCCGGAAGGATGTAGGTTTTTCTTCTTACTTTCTTTTCAATTCCCCAGGTAACAAAAAAAGCCATCACGGCAACAGCCGTCAAAAGGAAAGCAAATAACGGCATTGAAACTCCAAGTTTTTCATTGATCCGTACAGGTCCCATGGCATCGGCCATATAAAAGTCCTTCATCAGCGGGAACGCCTCTGCAAAAGCAAATACCCCAATCATTGAACCCGACAAAAAAAGCATCGCATCGATCTTCCCGGTTGCAGCGGCGCAAACACTGGTGCCGGGACAGAAACCGCCGATTATAAAACCAGCTCCCATGATCAGGCCTCCGGTAAGCGCCGATCGTAAAAATGCAGGATTCACATAGATCAGGTTGAGGTCGATCAGATCATAATGTCCGAGCAGGATGACGCCAATCATGGCTGTGATCCCTGCGGTAAAAAACACGCGTAAAACCGTGAAATCGTACCCATAGAACAATCCCACCAGTTTTTTTGACGTTGAAAATCCTGCCTGTTCAAGGATAAATCCGAAGAAAAAACCAATAATGACAGCGAGGATCAGATTGATTTCATTTGATATCATGTCAGGTACTAATGGTCCCATGGTTCTTATTTTATCCAAAGTTTTCTGAAAAACCACGCGAGAGCATAAGCTCCTCCAAAAATGGCCAACATCGTCAGGATCCCACCAAACGACATCACTGCCATACCGCTAAGCGCTGCACCGCTTGTACAACCACGTCCAAGCTGTGCTCCAAATCCAAAAAGGAAGCCACCTGCGATGGCCCCGACCACCCTTACCCGGCTTGTCGTGAGCGGTCCTTTTTCAAACTTAAGGCCGATCCGGTTGGCAATGATCGCGGAGAAGAAAGCTCCGAGAATAACTCCCAGCACTTCAAAAACAAGCCAGTCGCTCATGGGCCCTTCCTGATGTGATGCTGCATAATCCTGGTAAAACAAAGAATGCGCTGCGTGCTCCGGAGCAGCTTCCCGGATACTTGCCACCACAACGCTTTTTACGGCACCGCTTGCTCCAAGGCCCCTTCCGGTAACATAAATCGTTGCCAACAGGGTTAATCCCAGAAGAAACCCTGCCAGGTAAGGATTCATATACGGTTTTGGTTTCATAGGTTTAACTTTATCTGTTCATCATTGACGTTTCGATCTCCGG
>CAZOYZ010000016.1:9556-25541 GCA_964584045.1 uncultured Prolixibacteraceae bacterium
TTCCTCTTCTTCCAGTTCCTCATAACCTGTAACCATGGCCGTGATGTTCGAAACAGGTGTCCGCCCGGTAGTGGTCATATACACATGCACGATCAAAAAGATCATGAGCAGAAAAGCCCCCAGCGTATGCCAAAGCGCAATAGTTCCCAACGGGATGTCCTCCACGATAACCACATCGTTCTGATCGATGGTTTTGTGAAGCATATACAGAATTCCTGAAATAACGGTCAATGGGATCAAAAGGAGCTTGAACCCCAGGTAAACCAACCGCTGAAGGGGATTCATCTTACTCAATCCGGTCTTCTTTGTCGGATGTTTTTCTCCTCTGAACATGCCATAGGCGTAATACCTGATCTGATCTTTCAGTTTCTTTTTGGTCGGCATGTACTGCTTCCACTCGCCGGTGACGAAATGCCAGAAGATGGCAAAGATGATCAGCACGATCAGCATCCAGGAAGCTGCGCGATGAAAGCGGGCAGCATGCTCAAACCCGAATACACGTAGCGTGCCGTGAACCTCAAAGCCGGTGACAGCGAGGAACAGGATCAGCATAGCCTGTGTCCAGTGCCAAAAACGTTCAAACCCTTTATAAATGTATACTCGTTTCATAGCTCTTTTCCCCCTGCAATGATTCTTGCTGCCGCGTGGATCAAAACAGCTCCAAGCGAAACCCAGAATGCAATCAAACCGAACAGGTCGAGCGGCTTGTTATAATCCCTGCCAGGCATATAAAACCCGGTCAGCTTCGCCAGCCGTCCGTCATCAGCGCGGGTATGGCATTCGGCGCAGGAAACCGCCTGTTCTTTTGGTGCTACCATATGATTGACGGGCCAATACATCACCGTTTCCACAAATCCGTAATCTCCGCTGTAAGGCAATCCAACCCTTTTCATGCCCGCTGCCGCTGCTTTATTCCAGTCAAGATCCTGCCAAAAGGCGCTGTCCCCTTTTTCGCTTCCATACAGTTTAGGCTGGATCAGCATGTGGTATACTTTATCATAAATCTGGTCTCCCTTATGGATTTTCACGGGAACTATCTTTGACTCTCCGTCATCGTGAGAACCATATAAAGGATTAATGACGACGGGAACTGAGCGGACGGTATCGCCGAGGATATAGTGGTCGGCAGTGCCATTGAACCAGATGTAATCCGGTTTCACATTTTTCTGCCACTTAAACGATCCTTTAATGGAAAGGTAATTGTGATTTCCCATCTCATCGTCAGTCTCATAAGGTTTCCCGTCTTTCAGCTTTCCCGCATCGGACCACTTCCATTCCATTTTCGTGGCATTCACTTTGGCATATTCGGGAATATGACAGGCCTGACAGGACACTTTCACATTATGCCGGTTTAACAGGTTGTCAAAGTGAGGTGTACCGGTATGGCACTGTTCGCATGTTGCCCGGTTGGAGTTATCGGATGATACCGAGTATAACTTTCCCAGGATCTGATGGTTCTCCGCGGTATGGCAGGCCGTACATTCCATGTTCATGCCGTTGGCAGCCATGTGGACATCCACGTCGCGGGGACAGGACAGCAAAGCCTGTTCCAGATCACCATGCTTCACGTTATTCCCGCCTCCTCCGTTGAAGTGACAACTGCCACAGTTAAATTTTGTTGGTCGCCCAACGCTTTGGGCGATCCGGCTCAGGTTAACGGAACGGTCAGGATACCCTGCCATCGAAGCGCCCTTCCTGTACTCGTCGCTGTGGTCGTGACAAACCATGCAGTCCACATTACGGGCGTTGTTGAAGTCGAAATGATCGCTGGTCATACCAAAGCCGATATGGCATTTGGCACACGACTGTTCGTTGGTCTGCGCGCCAATACAAAAATTATTGATGATATTACGCTTGCCTGCGGCTGTTACACCCCTGCCCTCAATATAGGAAACCCGTTCCCAGTTCCAGTGGGATGACCGCATGATTTCTTTATGCCTTTCCGTATGACAGGAAATACATGCTCCTGTCACATCCTGCGGTGACTTGAATTCCTGCTGAAGGATCCCAAATTTACTGTGATCGGCCGACGGAAAAGGTTTCATGGAATATTCCTGCTTCAGCTTTTCCAGTTTCAGGTTATAGTACACTTCATCGTGTAACAGATTGATCAAGACCAATGCTGCTATGACAATACCTGCTAAGATGATGATCGCCCGCTTCATTCAGATCCGATTTAGATTCCCCCAAAAATATCTAATAATCTATATGTATAAACATGTTTTAAAGCAGATAAATACATGCGTCGATTCATAACAAAATATTAGGTCATTAATAACCAATATTTTGCACTCACAACGAAAGGTAACTCACGTTGTGTAATATGGAATAAGTCTAAAGATAAATACGGGCGAGGAGCCAGTTGACTAACGGTCACTCACTGTTTTCTCACCTGCTCATCGGCAAAACGGATGTACTGATCCCAATCGTACGTGGTGATGTTATGTTTTCCGGTCCGGATATGGTAACTGACCACCCCTTGCACCGGCGTGTCAGGTTCAGGCATTTCATCGGCCGTCAATCCTTTCAGTCCGTAAAGGAGATAAGCCGGGGAGGCCAATTTTGCGGACAGGAATTCTCCTTTAGGGTCGGCCCAAAGGTCTTCTGTAGCGCTGGCCACATACAGCGGGCGCGGAGCGATCAACGCCAGCAGCATATGCTGGTCTACCGGAAGTTCGTCTTCACTGCCTCCATACTTCTTAAAGTTCCCGCAAAACCAGTGAGGAAAATTTGAATTAATGGCAGCGACCGTTTCTCCAAACCTGCGTCTCGACAAAGCTGCTCCCATGCATCCGGAATTATTGGATATACAGGCGGCAAAGCGGGGGTCTGAAGCCGCCGTCCACAGAGCGGTCTTACCGAGACGCGAGTGTCCCACGACAATAACCTGATTTGCATTGACCTGGTCATCCTTCTCCAGATAATCCATCACCCGGGAGAGGCCCCATGCCCAGGCTGCGATTGTGCCCCATTCGTCTGAACGGGGGTTCACCTGACCTTCGTTGTAAAAGAATGGATGAATGCCATCTAAAAAATCGTTTTTGTCAGGGTCTACATCCCCGCAGTAGACTGTGACAAGTCCGAAGCCGGCACTGATGATCTTTTCTACCGGCCAGCGCTCGTCCATGACTCCGCGCGATTGCTCTGTAATCTGATTATGAATGATCCCCAGCGAAGGACGGTCGGGAACCCAGGATTCAGAAAGACGGATATGGGGATCATTTATAACAGTATGGTTTCCCAAAAAATTGTATCCAAGAAAAACAGGCACCTTCTCCGTCGTTTTAGGCAGGTAGATCAGGACGCCGATGGACAGTTCCCTGTTATTTCTCCTGAAAACAAGATCGACCTGTTTTCGCAGCGCCAGACCGTTCAGCGCTTCCATGCCGTTCTCATGAACGATGACGTCGGAAATTTCCAGTTTCCCGGGAATTTTGCCGAAAACCTCCTGCTTAAACAGGTTCAGGATCTCCGGTCTTCTGATTTTTTCCCATTGTTTTAATTTTTTGATTTTTCTCCCGCTTTGGGTGACTAATAGGTCGGGCAGTGTGTACGACGGCACCTTTTCTTCCTCATAATTGATCCCGGGACGCTGGCTGTATCCGGCTACGGATACAACAAGAAAAAAAACAAACAAAATCTTTTTCATATGTTTTTCAAATTAACTGTGTATAATTTGCGTACTAAGCTTATTATCTACTAATTAAAACATCAACGTATGGAACTCGCCAATAAAGATTCATTTGGATAAAAACTGCGGCTTTCATGGCTCGTTTCATAAAATCAATTGTTTAAGTTAGCTATTTATTTTCCTGACACCTGGGCGCGTATACTTTTGCAGTCTCTTCACCTCTGGCAACCATCAACACATTCATTGCCAATGCCCCCAGTTCATCTTCACCGGGGAATACATGTAGGTTTGCAATGAATGCAGTCATTTTTTTCAGATAGCTGATCAGATCCTGATTGTGAGCCATTCCTCCGGTAACCAGGATGGCATCTACCCGCCCTTCCAGGACGACGGCCATTTCGCCGATCATTTTTGCCACCTGATATCCCAGGGCTTCCTGAATAAGGGAGGCTTTCCGGTCTCCGTGACGCACACGTCTCTCCACTTCCCGTGCGTCGTTCGTTCCCAGGTAGGCCACAAAGCCACCTTCACCAACGACCATTCGCCTGATCTCTTCCTTCGAGAGATGTCCTTCAAAGCACAGATCGATCAGTTGTCCGACGGGAAGTGATCCGCTCCGTTCCGGGCTGAAAGGACCGTCCCCATCCAGGGCATTATTCACATCAATGACTTTGCCGTTTAAATGGACACCGACAGAAATGCCTCCTCCCAGATGAGTAACGATCAAACGAAGGTTTTCGTAGGCTACCCCTGTCTGTTTGGCATATTCGCGGGCGATCGCTTTCTGATTCAGGGCATGAAAAACTGACCGTTTTGTAAATGCGGGGTGACCGGTTATCCGGGCCACATCGCAAAGTTCGTCGGTCACTACCGGATCAGCGATAAAAGCTTTCGCCCCCGGGATCTGATTGGCAATATAATCGGCAATCAATGGTCCCAGGTTACTGGCATGCTCTCCGTAAACACCCTCGCGGGCATGTTCCAGCATCAGGTGATTCACCTGATACACTCCCGACTCCATCGGGTAAGTCAGCCCTCCTCTGCCTATAATATATTTAATACGATCCACGTCAACTCCATCTTCTACCAAAGCATCGATGATCAAACCCTTCCGAAAGTCGAACTGATGGCATATATCCCTGTAAAAAGAGAGATCTTCCAGTGAATGCCGGATGGTCCGTGACAGTTTGCATACCTCATTGAAATAAACTGCAAACTTGGTCGAAGTTGATCCCGGATCGATGGCCAGTATACGAATGTCTTTCATTGGCTCCAATTACTCAGTAACGATGCTAAAGCAATTGAATTCAGCTTTGTTTCGGCACTATCTCCGCGTGAAGACAACACCACAGGTATTTTTGCTCCGACAACGACGGCTGCCAGCTTTGAATGGCAGAGTTTTGCATTCATCTTATAAAAAACGTTTCCTGCATCGATATTGGGAAACAACAGGCAATCGGCATCTCCGGCTACCTTTGAGCCGATTTGTTTGATCATGGCCGATTCCGCGTCAAGAGCTACATCCAGTGCCATCGGGCCATCCACCCAGCCTCCTGAGATCTCTCCGGCCTCAGCCATTTTTACCAGTAAAACAGCGTCGGCAGTGGCAGGTAAGGCTTCCAGTACCTGTTCTGTAGGAGCAATGACGGCCACTTTAGGCGTCTTGACACCCAGAGCCTTTGCGGTCCGGATCAGGGCTTTGATGATCGCTGCTTTCAGAGCGATATCCGGATAGGGAATAACTGCCACATCGCTTGCGATCAGTAATTTGTGATAATTCTCGTTTTCAACCACTGCCACGTGGTTTAGTATGGCTCCGGAAGGCAATAATCCAAATTCCTTGTTCAGCAGGGCACGCATGTATTTGTCAGTCGCGATCAGACCTTTCATCAGAAAATCTGCCTCCCCTGAGCCGGCCAGTCTGACCGCCTCATATGCCGCCTGCTCTTCGCCGGCGGCAGGAATGATCCGGAACCGGGAACAATCCAGGCCGCCTTCGCGGCAGGCTTTTTCAATGCAGAAAGGAGACCCGGTTACGATCACATGTGCCAATCCCATCTCCGAAGCTGCAGATGCTGCTTCCAGACTGTGCGTGTCGATCCCGTTTACCAGTACCATCTTTCTTACAGGCATTTTTTTCGCCAGAGTGAGAATATCTGCAATCCTGCTGATCATTCAATTTTCTTTAATGAAATGGTCATCCAGTTTAAATGAAAAAGCTGTGGGTTGCCAACTCCCGGCGACTTGCTGCTGGTTTCCGGGTCATCGGCCGTCTGATCCGTTAACCCTTTGCTGATACAATTTTTTCCGTATCCAGAGCGATCATTAATTCTTCATCGGTTGGTATCACAATCACGGTAACGGGAGAATCATCTGTACTGATAACCTGTTCCCTTCCCCTCAATCCTTTATTTTTATCTTCATTCATTTTGATCCCAAGGAACTCCATGTTCTTCAGGATCTCGGACCGGTTCTCATCGCCGTTTTCACCGATACCGCCCGTGAAGATCAAAATATCCAGTCCCCCCATAGCGGCGATGTAAGATCCAATGTATTTTTTTATTTTGTAATTATAGATATTCAGGGCAAGCCTGGCGCGTTCATTTCCGCTGGCGGCTGCGACCTCAATTTCACGCATATCGGATGAAATACCAGTCAGTCCCAGCATTCCGCTGTGTTTATTAAATAGCACGCTGGCTGACTTTAGACCAATAGCTTCCTTCTCCATGATATACGTCGCGGCTCCGACATCCAGGTCGCCGCACCGGGTCCCCATGATCAGACCTTCAAGCGGTGTAAAGCCCATACTGGTATCGACAGACTGGCCGTTTTTGACCGCCGCAATGGAAGCGCCGTTCCCCAGATGACAGGAAATGATCTTTTGGCTTTTATAATCACGGTTCAAAACTTTGCAGGCTCTTGAGGTCACGTACCGGTGGCTGGTCCCATGAAAACCATACCGGCGGATACCATACTTTTTATACAGCACATACGGGATCCCATACATGTAGGCCAGGGGTTCCATGGTTTGATGAAAAGCCGTATCAAAGACTGCTACCTGAGGAATGCCGGGGATCAGTTCTTCCATACCCAGAATGCCCTTCAGGTTTGGCGGATTATGCAGAGGAGCCAGATCAGCACATTTAATCAGCACATCAATTACTTCATCCGTAATAAATTCACTGGAACTAAAATATTCGCCTCCGTGCACCACCCGGTGTCCGACCGCATCAATCTCTTCGAGGCTTTTCAGACATCCGTATTTTTCACTTGTCAGTACCCCCAGGATGTATTCTATTCCGCTTTTGTGGTCCAGAATTTCCCCTTCAAAAACGATCTGACGGCCATCTTCATGCAGATGTTTCAGGAAAGATCCTTTTAATCCCAGTTTTTCAATTCCTCCTTTGGCAATGACCTTCCGGTCTTCCATCGTGAAAAGCTGATATTTGATGGAACTGCTGCCACAGTTAAGTACCAGAATCTTCATTTTCTTTTTTCTAACAATTCGTATTAGCTGCTGATAGTCTGTTGCCTTCTTTGTCGTACCTGTAAAATCCTTTTCCTGAAGACACTCCAAATTGTTTGGCACGCACAAGACGTTTGATATACGGGGAGGGCTTATACCGCACATCCCCAAACTCACTGTATATATTTTCCATCCACAGTACCACCTTGTCCAGGCCCATAATGTCGGCGACCTCAAAAGGCCCCATGCGCATCCCCAGGCCAATCCGCATCGTTTCGTCAATATCTTCTACCGTGGATACTCCTTCCATCATTTCCTCACAGGCTTCATTTAACAGCACCACGAACAGACGGATACTGACCAGGCCGGCAGATTCGGCCACAGGTATGATCTTACGGTTGATCATGGTCACAAACTTGCATACCTTTTTATAAGCCGCATCGGAAGTATACAAGCCCTTGACGACCTCGATCACCCTGGCCTCCGGTGACGATACAAAGAAGTGCAGGCTCACACAGCGCTCCCTGTACTTCAGTTCAGATGAAAGTTCGGTGACCACGATCGTGGTGGAATTGGTGGCAATGATACATTCCTGATCGACCACGTCTTCGATCTTTTTAAAAATCTCCTTGCGTTCCTTCAGCCTGGCTCCACGATCAACCGCCCGTATGGCCTCAACGACAAAATCGCAGCCGGCCAGGTCGGCGTAATTCATCGAGCCTTTGATCCGGGAAAGGATAGATCTTTTTTCACTGGAAGTCAGGCCCCAGTGTTCAATCCGGTGATCCAGCACTTTTCCCAGGTTAACGTAAGCTTCTCTGATCTTTTCCTCGCTGACCTCGATGAAAACGACTTCAATTCCATAGGTGCTCGCTACCCGGGCAATATTCTGCCCGACCAGACCGCATCCGATAATGCCAATCTTCGAAAACAGCGTTTTGGACTTGTCTTTCCTGATCAGTCCAAAATCTTCTACCGATTCGTATATGATTTCACTCGCCATATTGTTGGATGTTTAATCAAAAAGTGCAGCTGCCTGGTTCGAGGTGATCGCAACCATATTCACAATGTCACTGACCGAGCACCCCCTTGAGAGGTCATTGATAGGGGCTGCCATTCCCTGCAAGACCGGGCCGACCGCTTCCGCGCCCGCCAGACGCTGAACCAGTTTATACCCGATATTTGCCGCCTCAAGTCCGGGGAAGATCAAGACATTGGCATGACCGGCGACTTCGCTTCCCGGGGCTTTCAGCATGGCGACATCAGGCATCAGCGCAGCATCTACCTGCATTTCCCCGTCAATTTTCAGGCCAGGATCCAGTTCCCTGGCTATCTCCAGTGCACGGACCACTTTATCGACCCTTGGATGCCGGGCGCTGCCTTTGGTCGAAAAGCTAAGCATGCACACTCTGGGCTCCATTCCAACCAACGCTTTGGCAGTCCTGGCTGTGGTTACAGCAATTTCGGCCAGTTCTTTTTCATCCGGATCGGGCGTAACCGCACAATCGGCAAAAATCAGGATCCCGTTATGACCGAAATGAGGATCATTGACAAACATTAAAAAAGCGCCTGAGACGACACTGACGCCCGGTAAAGTCTTAATAAACTGAAAAGCAGGCCTTAAAACATCCCCCGTCGCATTAATCGCCCCGGCGATCTCACCGTCGGCATCGCCATTTTTGATCATGATCGGTGCAAACACCAAAGGGTCATCCAGCATATCCAGTGCCTGATCACGGGTCAGTCCCTTTGATTTCCTGAGTTCCACCATCACGTCGGCGTAAGCAGAGCGACGACTGTCCGTTCTGGGATCCACCAGTACAGCCCCGTGAATATTCACTCCGTATTCTCCTGCCGCCTTCATAATTTCGACCGGGTTACCCAGTAGGGTAAGCCGTGCAATATGTTCTTTCAGGATGATCTCCGCAGCCCTCAATGTCCGCGGTTCGGTTCCCTCGGGTAAAACAATACGTTTTTGATAACTTTGTGCGTTTTTTTTGACACGTTCGAGTAACTTCATCGTTTATATTTTGACATTAAATAAATATACCCACACCATGAGTCGCCGCAATGACCTGACTCCCTTCCCGGAAATTCTAATTTTTGAGTAAATTATTCTATTTACAAAAATAGCTAAATTATCCTGGCATCTCCCTGCTTCTGTTAAATATTTCTGTATGTCCTTTCATAAAACCCTCCAACAAATTTACGAATCGAAAACACAAATCCTCAATATGTAACCGATTGTATGATTATATTAATTTTAGCTGAAATTTTTAATGGAGAAGGGATCTTCTTTCCCGGGGTTTTAATCAATTAAATTGATATTTTTGTTTGCGATTCTATGATGACGCACATGAAAGAAACCGATCCGTTTTTCCCGTTAAAACAAATCCTTGAAGGTGATATTTATACCGATCAGGTACAGCGGGTCCTTTATGCAACCGACGCCTCTTCCTACCGGGAAATTCCTCAGGCAGTCTGTAAGCCGAAGACAAAAGAAGATATCCGTGCCGTGATAACATTTGCCCGGAAAAACCACACATCCGTAATACCCAGGGCTGCAGGAACTTCTCTCGCAGGCCAGGTTGTGGGGGCAGGAATGGTGGCCGATATTTCAAAATACATGAACAAGATTCTGGAGTTCAATTCGGAAGAACGTTGGGTCACGGTTGAACCGGGAGTTAACCTGGCTGAACTGAACCAGTTCCTGGCGCCTCACGGGTTACAGTTCGGGCCCGAAACTTCCACGGCCAACCGCTGCTGTATCGGGGGTATGGCGGGCAATAATTCATGTGGGCTACATTCCCTGATTTATGGCAGCGTACGTGAGCATTTGCTTGAAGCCGAATGCATTATGTCCGATGGCTCGGAGATCGTATTTAAAGCGTTGACCACCGATGAATTTTTCACCAAATGTGCCGGAGATCCCGACAGCCTCGAAACACAGATATACCGGAATCTTCAGCAAATTCTCTCCGATCCCGTCAACCAGGAATCTATCCGTAAGGAATTTCCCGATCCAAAAGTCAAACGGAGGAACAATGGCTATGCCCTCGATGCATTACTTGAAACTGACCCGTTCACAGGTAACGGGGTGAAACTGAATGTCTGCAGGCTTTTAGCGGGAAGCGAAGGGACGCTGGCTTTTTCAACAGCGTTAAAACTTAATCTGATCCCCCTTCCTCCCGCTCACAAAGGATTGGTTTGCGCTCACTTTTCAAGTCTGGAAGAAGCTTATCAGGGTAATCTGATTGCTCTGAAATATAACCCCGGTGCAGTCGAACTGATGGACGATATCATCATGAATTGCACGAAAGAGAACATTGACCAGCGAAAGAACCGCTTTTTCGTCCAGGGTGACCCGAAAGCCATGCTGATGATCGAATTTGCCAGGGAGACCGAAGAAGAGCTTCTTGAAACGGCTGCGGGCCTGGAAAAGGAATTTCGGGTTTGCGGAATAGGTTATCATTTCCCGTTGGTCCGTGGCGCTGAAAATATAAAGAAGGTGTGGGCGCTCCGGACGGCGGGACTGGGCTTGCTTTCCAATATCCCGGGAGACAAGCGAAGCACAACGGTCATTGAAGACACGGCCGTTGCCCCCGAGTACATGGCTGATTACATGAAGGATTTCGACGTTCTGCTGGAAAAGTATGGCCTTAGTTGTGTAAAATATGCACACATCGCTACGGGAGAGATCCACCTTCGTCCGTTGCTCAATCTGAAAGATGAAGCAGATGTGGAATTGTACCATACCCTGGCCCGTGAAGTGGCGGCTCTGGTAAAAAAATACCGGGGGTCGCTGAGCGGAGAACATGGTGACGGCCGCCTGCGCGGTGAGTTCATTCCATTCATGCTCGGGGAACACAACTACAGGCTTATCAAAGAGCTGAAACAAACCTGGGATCCTCACCATCTGCTGAATCCGGGCAAGATCATCGACACGCCGCCGATCACGGAAAACCTGCGTTACCTGACCGGCCGGCACAGGGAATTTGAAACGACTTTTGATTTCTCAGGGCAGCGGGGTTACCTGCGTGCCACAGAGTATTGCAACGGGTCGGGCGACTGCCGGAAAAGTGCGGCAATCGGAGGAACAATGTGCCCGACCTATATGGCCACCAAAGATGAAGACAAAACCACCAGGGGAAGAGCTAATATCCTCCGCGAATTTCTGACCCGTTCATCCAAGGCAGACCCGTTCGGTCACGAGGAAATTTACCGGGTACTGGATCTGTGCATCTCCTGTAAAGCCTGTAAGGCGGAGTGCCCCTCAAACGTCGACATGGCCAAACTAAAAGCGGAGTTCCTCCAGCATTACTATGAAATCCACGGAATACCTTTAAGGGCCTGGCTTGTTGGCAATATGCCCCGGTTATACCGGATTGGAAGGGCAATCCGCCCGGTGACCAACCGGATCACGGCCACAGATCTGTTTAAATGGTGCATCGGATTTGCCGCAGAAAGGAGCATTCCAAAACTATCCAAACAGACGCTGAGGCAATGGGACAAAAAACGCACTGAACAGGAAGGCACAAAAACCCGGAGAACAGAATCTAAAACGACGGAAAGCGATGGAACCCAATCACCGCTAATCCTGTCCGATCATACAGAATCTTCGTCCTCAAAGGGGAAAGTCTACCTCTTTGCCGATGAATTTACCAACGAAAATGAAAGCGATATCGGCATAAAAGCCATTCTGTTATTAACCAGGCTTGGGTATGAAGTCGCTATCCCGAAGCACCGGGAAAGTGGCCGGACCTTTCTGTCGAAGGGAATGGTCAAAAAAGCCCGTCAAATCGCCGATGAAAATGTGGCCTGTCTGGAGCAGGTCGTCAGCGAAAAAACGCCTCTACTGGGGATTGAGCCTTCAGCCATACTGGCGTTCCGCGATGAATATCCTGATCTCGTTCATGAACCGTTGAAAGAAAAAGCAAAAAAGCTTGCAAAAAATGCGCTGATGCTGGATGAGTTTATCGCCTCCGAATTCGAACAAGGAAAGATCGACCAGGCGCTATTCACCACCGAAACCAGAAGCATCCGTTTGCATGGCCACTGCCAGCAGAAGGCTGTGGCATCAACAGGTCCCACAAAAAAGATGCTGAGCATTCCTGTCAATTACTCCGTCACGGAAATTCCAAGCGGATGTTGCGGGATGGCCGGCTCGTTCGGATACGAAAAAGAGCATTACGAACTCAGTCAGAAGATCGGTGAACTGGTTCTGTTCCCTGAAGTCAGAAAGGCCGCTCCGGAAGTGATCATTTCGGCTCCCGGAACTTCGTGCCGTCATCAGATCGAAGAGGGTACCGGAAGGAAAGCGCTGCATCCGGTGGAAATCCTGTATGAGGCACTGGTGTAAGATGAAAGATCATCAGGAATATATTCCCGGGCTAAAATCCGGAAGTGAAACGGTCTTCCGGAAAATCATGGAAAACTGGTATTCTCCGTTGTTCAATTTCGCAAATGGTTATCTGAACAATACCGAAAATGCCAAAGAAGTGACCCAGGACGTTTTTCTTCAGTTGTGGGACCACCGGCAAAAGCTGGCCGACCATACGTCACTGAATGCTTATCTGTACACACTGACAAGAAATCGCTGTATCGACCTGATCCGGAGAGAAAAGCTCATGCTCCGGTTCCGTACCGACAAACAGGAAGAATACGTCCGCCTCACTGAAAATTACCAGGCTTTGTCCGATCCGGTCCTGGATGAGATTTTTGCCCTGGAGGTACAGACTGAAATTGATCAGGCTGTAAACTCGCTGCCTGAACAATGCAGCAAGGTATTCATCATGAGCCGGACAAAAGGCATGAAGAATAAAGAAATAAGCAAAGTGCTGAATCTCTCTGAAAAAACCGTAGAAAGTCACCTGACCAAAGCCCTCCGGACTATCCGCACCACCCTGGAACAAAAGTTCCCGGGAATGCTGAATTTCCTGGCAATCCTTTTGAAAAAAACAAATACAAAAAATTAAGGTTTTTGTACCTTAAAATCAGATATTCAGATCTTATATAACCAGAAGTGGCTTTATGGTGGCCTTTGAGTGGGCTTATCCTGCCTTCATCCATACCGTAAGTGTTGCCATCAAGGCAAAACTTCAGTGAATTTTCACCTGGCTTTGGTTCAGGAGACATATTTTTATATCTTGTTCGTCAAAACTCAGAAGAATGGAAAAACTGCCTAAACTCGTCACCGGGGCATCGCTGTTGCTGTCGGCCGTTTCTGTTTGGTGCCAGACGTCGGAACCCGTTGCAGGAAAACTGCCAAATGTTGTCCTTATCTTCATGGATGATATGGGTTACGGCGACCTCAGTTGCTTTGGCGCCACCCAATACCGGACACCCAACTTGGACAAGCTGGCCGGCCAGGGGGTGCGTTTCACTAATTTTTATGTGTCGCAAGCGGTTTGCAGCGCTTCCAGGGCAGCTTTGCTGACCGGGTGTTATTCGAACCGTGTGGGTATTACCGGGGCGCTTAGCCCAAAAGCTAATATAGGATTAAATCCGGCAGAAGAAACGATTGCTGAAATCCTGAAAAGACGAAACTATCAAACCGCGGCTATCGGGAAATGGCATCTGGGACATCACCAGGAGTTTTTACCCCTGCAACAGGGCTTTGACGAATATCTGGGACTTCCGTACTCTAATGATATGTGGCCTGTATTCTACGACGGAAGCCGGAACATTCCGCCGGCCTACGCCAGGAAACTCGAATACCCGGAGCTACCCCTGATCAGGAACAACGAAAAAATAAGAGAAGTGAAAACGCTGGATGATCAAGCCTCGTTGACTACTCTTTATACCGAAGCAGCGGTCGGTTTTATCAAACGCAATACGAGCAATCCGTTTTTCCTGTACCTGGCGCACTCCATGACTCATGTCCCGCTGGCTGTCTCCGGCAAATTCAAAGGAAAAAGCGAGCAGGGTCTGTTCGGAGATGTCATGATGGAGATTGACTGGTCGGTTGGAGAGATCATGAAGACACTGGAAGAGAACGGGATCAGCGACAACACGCTGGTTATTTTTACTTCTGACAACGGTCCCTGGCTGAACTTTGGTAACCACGCCGGTTCGACCGCCGGTCTTCGTGAGGGCAAAGGTACCAGTTTTGAAGGGGGTCAAAGGGTTCCCTGTCTGATGAAATGGCCGGGAGTAATCCCCCGGGGATTTGTCTGTAACAACCTGGCTGCCACGATCGACATTCTTCCCACCCTGGCTTCGATCACCGGCGCCGGGCTTCCTGAAAAACGGATCGACGGGGTAAACATCCTCCCGCTTATGAAAGGGGATTCCACGGCGAATCCGCGCGAATACCTGTATTATTACTACCAACAAAACAGTTTGGAAGCAATCCGCAAAGGAAGCTGGAAGCTCGTGCTTCCCCACAAGCACCGCTCATATGAAGGAGTGATGCCCGGGCAGAACGGTTACCCCGGCGAATATGCGCAGGCGGAAACAGGCCTGGCCCTTTATGACCTGCGGCGCGATCCCGGAGAACGTTATGATGTAAAGGAACTTTACCCGGAAATCGTTGAAGATTTGACTGAACTGGCTAGTCAGGCACGGGAAGACCTCGGCGATGACCTGACGGGCAATGCCGGGAAAAACAGGCGGGAGCCCGGACGGTTACAGTATTGAGTTCTACCTGATGTTCTGAGAGACCACAACAAGCCTCTCAGCAATGTCTCTCAATGCGGCTTGAAATGTAATCAATTCTTCGTCAGTGAACCGAACGGGCTTACCATTAATGATATTGCCGTTGATCCTGGCATACAGCCAATGCCGGCTCTTATTAAAATACCTCGAGGCTATTTCAGATAGAGTTATGAACCCCAAGACCGGCTCCAGCTTGGCTTTAAGTTTTCTCGCCTCTAAAATAGCAATCAATTCCTGTGCATCCTTCTTCGTTTTAGACATCTCTGCGAAGACTGTTTTTTGAAAGTCAACCCTCTCGTCTCCGTCCAGGTTTTCGACGTAACTCCGTATCTCTTGTCTCATTTTTTCCACCTCTGCAGATCCGCTTTCCTTTTGTTCAAAGTCGCTAAACCGGGACATCCAATCTTTTAAAACTTCACTCTCCATCTTTTAAGTTTTTTATTTTTGAAAATTTACAAAAAAATTTAATTTCGACTCAGGGTATTTTAGGGTTTATTCGTTTTAAAGACATCAACACCAAAAAAGATGACGGAAGAAACCCTGATCAAATACATTACCGGACAGGCCGATGCTGACGAAGCCGGTCAGGTAAGAACATGGGCTTCAGCTTCAGAAGAACGCCAAAAGGAGCTCGCACGAATAAAAAATGTCTGGATCCTGTCCGGCTTGGGAAATGAAGTTGACCAACTGATCAAAGAGCCGGAAATCAGGCGTATTTTAGATCAGATCCGGATCATCGGCAAAAAAGATCACAAAAAAACGCGTCGCCTGAAACTTTTAAAATATGCTGCGGCACTGTTCTTCATCGTCAGCATATCCGGCTTTCTGGGCTACCTCATTCCACGATCGGCAATTCCCGCATCCGAATACACCGGGATCATTGTTCCAAAGGGCGAACGATCGAAAGTCGTATTACCTGACGGTTCAACCGTTCAACTGAACGGAGGCTCCCAATTGCGGTTTTCACCCGGCTACCGGTCCGGGAAAAGGATCGTCTTTCTTGAAGGTGAAGCCTTTTTCGAGGTCACCCGTGATCACTCCCACCCATTTGTTGTTGAAGCCGGCAATCTGCAAATCGAAGTGTTGGGAACCAAATTTAATGTCAGTAGTTATCCGGACGATGAAACTATTACGACTTACCTTGAGGAAGGAAAAGTGAAGGTCTTCGTGGAAGGACAGGCGGACACCTATTTAAAACCTTCCGAAGTGCTGAAATTCAACAAACCGGACGG
>CAZOYZ010000017.1:0-5497 GCA_964584045.1 uncultured Prolixibacteraceae bacterium
GCGTATCGCTTAACGCAAAATCCTGTTTCACGTAATTGGTGGCGATACCCACCAGGTCGACCAGGCCCATAATGAAGAACCCAAACAGCACGGGAAGGACTTTGGCTACTGAATATTCGCTTTTCATGTGTTATCTTTATCTTGGTTTCCCTGGCTAATATCAAAAAAATACCTGAGTATTTCACTTTTACTGAAGATATTTTTTGCACATCACCTCCATGACCACTTGCGGCTCATGACCTTTTACGAACAGCTCATTGCTACTCCAGCGTCTTTTTGTTCCTGATGATCCGACCGCCACTCTTTCGATCCCGATGCGGTAATTGGTCCTGGCAAAGCTACCTGTGGCTGATTTTAACAACCCGCTATAATTAATGATCGCTTTGTTGTCAACCGAATTTAACATTTCCTGGACCCCTCAGGCAGTAGCAACTCTTGAGCAGAATCTGAACTTCCTGGAAGCCAAACGGAGTGAAGCTGAAGTTATCCGATTTAAAATTCCAGTCGAGCGTTTCAGTTACCCACTGTCCGTTTTCGGGTGTGTTTAATCCCTGTGACAAGATGGGACAGTCAATATTTAACGGTCGGCGGTATGCGCAGTGCGGGGTTCAATGTACTTACTTGTCGAGCTACTCCAAGCTTTGTTCAATGAGCTGAAAATAAAACGGGCACAGCACCCCGCATTGCGTATGAACGCATTATGCACAGGGCTTTGTGGCTCAACGCATACTTTTGCTTTGAAGTAATGTTGCAAAACTTTAAGGCGTATTGTTGTAGTATACCACGTCTTTAATCCCTTTGGCAGGAAAGCATTTTAACCTGATGGGAGAGAAAAACTCCGGGCAATGAAAATTGGGATCCCTCGTCCTTATCGGCGCCCATGAAAGGTAATGGAGAACTTTGGTTTTAGCCCCGCACTTATAAAAGTTCCCAAAGAAAATTGTCCCTGCCTGAATCCCCAATAGTGAAAGCGGGATGCCGACGGTAAGCTCCCAATTGCAGATTTCCCCTTCTTCCGGTAAGTTTTCTCCGGAAAAAGAAGGGATACGGACAATCCGCTTAAGTTCAGAATCCGGCAGAAGTGTTCTCTCATGACGGTCAGGCCCGGTTGCAGAACGGCATACCCCCAGGCAATTGAATTCAAAGTTCCTGTAGTCTCCACCCGTGTGCATAAAAAACTCCACGCACGTGTCTTCATAAACCAGCTCCTGGTCATGAACTGCATGTACCCGCATATAATCATTCTTAATACTGAAATTCAGCCACAGCATTTCATCCGTATAGCCTGCAAATACCTTCACATCGGGGCAATGGGGGAACTCAGCCCAGTTGACCTGCGACACCGGGAAAGCAGCGCCTTTGACTTTTAATACCTGAGAAGGGTCAGCTTTTATTTCAGGATCAAGGTTCCCAAGAAAGGGAATCGCAGGAACTGCGGGTAAAGGTGAGGTGTTTAAATGCAACATAGCAATCATGAACAAAAGATGATTAAATATCATTACAAAAGTATTTATCGTTAATTATCTGGTTGGTACGGTTTTAAAACCTGCTTTAAAACCCGGTCACAATACGAACATCCCCCGCAATCACCCGAACACGGGCCGGTTTGTTTTGCCCAGTCTTCAGGAAAGGCGGTGTTGTCAATATAATTCGGGAAGAAAGCAGGCGAAAACCCCGGTTCCAGCAAATCAAGCAGGTTGCCCCGGAAACTCCTCGCGGCATAAGCCCCGATTACCATTCGGGGATGAGAATGCTGCCGGGTAGCCACCTTTACCGTATCGACAACCCCTTCATAACGATGAAGATCTTCGGGACGTATCCAGGTCGACTTCAAAATCTCCACAAAATTTTCCGGCTTTTTGTAAAGGTTCCAGCATACATGGGGGTTCCAGTCTTTGATGTTTTCCATTTCCCCGGCTTCCCTGCTATGGGCAATCAGGTTGTCATGGAAAACCTGCCCCGGGCAAAACCGCAGGCACCCGCTGTTGGCCAGGATACACAGCTTCTTGCCATTTTCGCTGCACCAGTTGTGCATTCTCCCTACGTATCCCAGGTTTCGCTGAAGGTCCCGCTGAAGGTAAAAACTGTCAAAAAGGTCACTGACATATCCCATTGCCTGGATAGTCCCCAGCCTCATATTGACAGAAGCGCGGGTTTCAATACCCGGAAAGTGTTTCCTTACCGTCCGGGCAACCATCAACGAAGTTGTTGTAATAATATCCGGCAAACAACCGATATTACCTAAATGGCCAATCACTGACACCACTTCGTTTTCCAGGCTGCAACTGACAGCCCTTTCCCCGTAACAGTTGGCATTGAAAAGCAGGTCCAGCTTTACCCCCAGCTTCCGCAATTCCTGTAACTCTTTCTCAAGGATATTCTGACGGCTCCAGCCGGTTTCTCTTTTCGAGCCACCCAATACAGGACGCCCCGAAGGGCTCCCTGCCCAGGCAAAATAGACTTCCCCAATGGATGGAAGGTAATCCTTCACAACTGAAGAAAAAGGTGATCCATCCTCCATCTGCTGATATCCAACGGCTAACTTCACGGTCTGTCCTGTTCGATATTTGTTTTCGTGGTTTAATCAATCAACGGGTTGATTACATCTTTTTTTGCAGTACCGTAGTTATCCCGTTCGTTATACTTGATGTACTCGTCAAAATCCTCAATCATCCCGTTCTTCCCGTAATATTCAAGTACCTCTCCGGTAAGCTCATACGGCTTGGATCTATCAATCTCCCATTGCTTACCACTGCTGAACTTATTTTTAAACTGAGCTTTGATTTTTTTGCGCTCTTCCAGGTGTCCCATACATGCCCGCATGCAACCACAGGCACCCTCAATGGCACGGCCGTAACCGTATAACCTGGGGTAATCCCCTTCGAATGGGTCAAGTTCTTTGTTCATCCCTCCTTGTATCCCTTTTTCACAGGCCAAAAAATCAAGTTTGTTCCACTCCAGTTCATGTCCGGCAATGGTCACTTTTACCGATTCGTCTTTACTGATGGCATTACCGTAGCAGTGTTTCACGCACAACATGCAGCGGTCACATATCTTCCCTTCATAGATGGGATCCGGCTCCAACTCTGCATCGGTTAACAGAATTACAAACCGCTGACGCGGTCCGAATTCAGGTGTAAGGAATACCTTGCTCCAACCAATTTCACCAAGCCCCGCCAGGTAAGCTGCTATCCGAAAATGGACCAGAACATCCGGATAGGGATTACCTTCTTTTGCAGGACGGCTCCATCCTTTGCGGAATTTCCCGGTTACCGGGTTGATGGCTTCCCCCCCATTAGTGTTCATCATCGGAATTACTTCATATCCCTGGTCTTCAATATAACGGGTAAGATTCCATAAAACCATGGGCCCGTAAACCTGATTAAGTGCAGCATAACCCATCGATGGATAATTGCTGAACAACGTCCCTTCTTCAATACCGCGAAAAGACCCTCTCGGAATACGGAACCCCAGCACGATCATTGATTTGGCTCCTGGAAAGATATATCTGGCATCCATTTGTTTTGGCGCCCCTTCAAAACGGTTCATCGGCGATATTCCAACAAGGTCAGCCCCCAGCATTTTCGCGTAATCTTTGACTTCTTTTGCATTCATCATGTATTTCCTCCAATTATTTTTATTGAATATTATTTACTTCGCTGTTTATCAAAATTTTCGCTTGTGTCATTTCCCGTTTGCCGGGACAATATCCTTTTTGCGATAGGTCATTCCCCAAAATTTAAACAGGATAATGGTTGCTATCGCGGAAACAACCGTTAAAAGTCCGGCCTGCATATAATAGCCATATATCCATGAACCAATTGCAAACAGGGCAGTATAAACGGCCAGGCAGGCAAAGACCATGCACAGGATGCCAAACGGTACATTCCATTTTTCTCCGCTACCGGGTATTGTTAAACCTGCAATTTTTGCCCGTCTCTCAATCGTCTTCCAACCAGGTCCTCCGGGCCGGACAAGACGACAGAAGTTAAACAGGGTTTTGTCGTCCGATGGTTTTGTCAGAAGGGTTACCAAAACCCAGAAAAGGGTTGTTATTACCACCCCTATAAGCAGTTTTTGCCACTGCATCAGTTCCGGTAAACCGGTATGCGGATGGATCAGCTCAAAATAAAATGCAACCAGGAACGATACCACCATAGCGGCTATTTCGCTGAATGCATTGATCCGCCACCAGAACCAGCGCAAAATGAATATCAGACCGGTGCCTGCCCCAATCTGTAAAAGAAGGTCGAACACCCTTTTGGCGCTTTCCAGAAACGGGGCCAATACACAGGCCAATACCATCAGCAATAAGGTCATTATCTTTCCCGCAAAAACCAGTTGTTTTTCTGTTGCATTAGGTTTTACAAACCGTTTGTAGAAATCATTGACAACATACGAAGCCCCCATGTTCAGATGGGAGGCAACGGTTGATAAAAGGGCCCCGAACAGAGAAGCAACAACTAAACCCATGACCCCTGCAGGAAGGAATGTCAGCATCGCAGGATAGGCAAGGTCGTCGCCCATTACCGCAGGATCAACATTCGGAAAAGCGCTTCGAAGAGAATCAAGGGTCGGAAAAACAATAATTGAACAAAGAGCAACGATAAACCAGGGCCATGGTCGTAGTGCATAATGGACAATATTGAATAAAAGGGAAGCCCCCACGGAGTTCTTTTCATCTTTGGCTGACAGCATCCGTTGGGCAATATATCCTCCTCCTCCTGGTTCAGACCCGGGATACCAGACACTCCACCACTGTACGGCTACCGGAATGATAAATATCCCCACGAACAAGTCAGTATTGGAGAAATCAGGAAAAAAATTAAGTTTCCCAACAACATCCGGATGGTTGATAAGATGAGATAATCCGTCGACCTGTGGCATCCTGACTGCCGTGACCGCTGCCAGAACGGCCCCTATCAGGACAATGGCAAACTGAAAAAAATCTGCTATAACTATTCCCCTCATCCCTCCTAACGTGCAATAGATGATGGACACAACAGCAGTAGCCAATACAATCCAGAATGGGGAAACATTGAACATTACAGCGCCGATCTTAATCCCCGCCAGAATGACCGAAGCCATTGCAATGATATTAAAAAGTACCCCCAGGTAAATGGAACGGAAGCCCCGCAGGAACGTTGCCGCTTTGCCACTGTAACGCAATTCGTAAAATTCAATATCTGTTAAGGCTTTTGTCCTGTTCCACAACCGGGCATAGACAAAAACAGTAAGCATCCCTGTCAGTAGAAAAGCCCACCAGACCCAGTTGCCTGACATTCCATTCTTCCGGATGATCTCAGTAAACAGGTTGGCCGAATTCGTAGACGTTGTGGCAGCAGCCATGGAAACGCCAAGCAGCCACCAGGGCATATTCCTGCCCGACAGAAAAAACTCAGAGGAGCTTTTCCCTGCTTTTTTGGAAGTGGCAAAGCCTATAGCAATAAGTATTGCAAAAAACAGGGCGATAATGATAAAATCTATTGGTTGCATA
>CAZOYZ010000017.1:5597-25162 GCA_964584045.1 uncultured Prolixibacteraceae bacterium
AGCAATAAGTATTGCAAAAAACAGGGCGATAATGATAAAATCTATTGGTTGCATAAGTTTTAATCCTGATGTCTGTTAATGAGTTTTATTTGTTAGACATTGAATACGGAAACATGGAAAAGCTCACTGATTTCTATTTTTACTTCTTCCTCCGGACAGGTAACGTCAAAAATCAGGGATGGCTTCAGATAATAAAGTTGTTTGTTTTTCCTGAAGTGTTCTTCTCCACCCCCGGTAATGTTCAGCATAATGACCGCATCTTTCGGAAAAGAAGCTTTTTTTGCTTCTTGAATAAGTGAGGCAACAGCCACTGCGGCTGCCGGATGGATATCAATGCCTTCGGTTTCTCTGAAGATTTGTGCAGCACAACGGGCCTCCTGGTTGGTAACCTTCAATACATTGCCCCCGGTATCGGTCAGTGCATCATACAGGCCACCTGCAGGCGGGTAAGGTGGTTTGCGGTTCGAAAGGACTTTAGCATCAATGACATTGGCCTGTTTTCGGGCTATATCATCATCCATTGTAAGCAGGTTGCGTGAACCTTTCCTCCAGGCATCATAAATGGGGGTGAACGGGCTGTTTTGGGAAACCACCAGTTTCATTTTATGGTTGCCAAACCTTCCGTCTTCAATCAGACGAAGGTTAGCTTCCCAGGCTGCGATAGCCCCGGTCCCGCTCCCCACAGCCTGAAAATAATAATCCGGGATACGGCCAATGGCCGTTGTTGCAGAAAGTACGGTTGTTCCCATACCATCGCGGCGGGCTACATTCTTTGCCCCTCCTTCTGCAATAAAGCCATCTATGGAGGCGGCAATATTGGAAAGCCGGATCGCATCAAAATAATCGCTGCCTTTGGCTGTGGCAACCAGCCTGGCACAATCGTTAAGCGGGTGTTCAAACCACAGCGCATCCAAAGTGTCCTCCGGCACACACAACAGTAACGGGATATGATTATCGGAGCAAACTTTGGCAAAGGCCCGGGCTGTATTCCCTGCTGAGGCTATTACAAGGGTTTTTCCAGACTTAAGGTCAAACCTAGCACAAACCGAATAAGCTTCAGTCTCTTTAAAAGAGCAGGTTTGCATCCCTGCCCCTTTCTCAGGCCAGTAGCCACTAAAAGTTATCCACAAGTTAGATAAACCCAAACGGTTTGCGAGCCCCTGGCTTTTATAAGTAACAGGTGCTGAAGAGCCCTCAAACATGCGGGAGATCGGAAGCCAGTCGGCAAATTTATAGATCCCGTAACTTTCATCTTTAACTGTTAATTGTTTTTTCTCAAAAACTGCCCTTATCAGGCTTGGATTTGTTTCTACGGGTGCATCAAGCATCCACCCCTGGTCTTTAAAGGTTTTGCCACTTTTTACTGATTGTAAAAGGTATTTGGTTTTTTCAATTTGCATATAAAAATTAATCAATTTATCTATATTTTTTTCCTTTCTATTCGCCCTAAAACTGACAGTGCTATTAATGCCATAACAGGATATAATATTCCTACAACCAAAAAAGTAGGGATATAACTTTGGGTCATATCAACACTCAACCCAATAAAACGGGTCAGTAACATACTTCCTATTCCTGCACAGGCCCCTGCTATTCCCGCTACTGTACCTACTGTGCCTGTAGGAAACAGTTGTGTTGGTATAGCATGATTGTTCGATCCCAGCATCTGCATCCCAACAATTGCAATACACATAGCTACAATATACTGCCATGTAGCATTTAAAACCGGTACAAATACACTTGACATCATCATAATGGCACTGATTACCATTACTACTTTATGTGAACGGTTTATGGACCATCCTTTAAATTGAAGCCAGCTTACAATGCTTCCCCCTGCCAATGTCCCAATATCTGCTGACAGAAAGGGTATCCAGGCTAAAAGCCCTACAGTTCCCAACTCCAATCCTTTCCCGTTTACCAGGTATTCAGGCAACCAAAAAATGTAAAAAAACCATACAGGGTCAAGGAAGAAACGTAACATCATAACCCCCCACATCGCACGGTGTCGAAATAATTGACCGAGGGTCTGTTTTGATATCTTATTCTTTTGTTGGATGGATATTTTCTGCTTCTTGCGGATACTAAACCATAGCAAAACCCAAAAGTATCCAAGAAAAGCTGTTGCCAGAAATGCAAACCTCCACCCCCAGTGATTATACAGCCAGATAACAATAACAGGGGCAAGCGTAGCCCCTATAGTGGCACCCATCAAAAATACCGAGGTAGCAAAACTACGTTCTTTAGTTGGAAATATTTCTGTGACTGTCTTGGCACATCCTGGGGGGACAGGACCTTCACCCATCGCCAATAAAAAGCGGCAGGCTGCCAGTGCGGCTACAGATCCTACCAAAGTATGAAAAACACCTGCAGTGGCCCAAACTAATACGGCTAGTGCCATTCCAATGTACGTCCCCAGTTTATCCATAATACGGCCTCCAACTGCATACATGATGGTATAAGCCAGAAAATAAAAATTCAGCACCGTGGAATAGTCCGTATTGCTCATATTAAATTCTTCCCGTAATACTGGGGCCAATACTGAAAGGGTTTGGCGGTCAAGGTATCCAAAGCAGGTTACTAAAAACAGCGTTAATAAAACCATCCATCGGGATTCATTCCTGGTATTTAGATCCTGATGATATCTGTTACCTTTTAAAAAATATAATCTATTTAAGAAATTCATTTACTCAATATTGTATGTGTTAAATGTCCAATTGATTTAGTTAATCCCATAGCTTATCTTCCTACTACTGTACTGATATTACAAGCTCCGGTAACATTGCGATCGATTCCTTCTCTGAATGAATATTCAAACTCCATCCTTTGGGGAAACGAATATTTTCAAGGATATAAGGATACAGGATCTCTGAAAAGCCGGGTTCTGTAAGATCCAGAATATTGCCGCGGTGTGATGCCCTGGAGTATGACCCAATCACCATAAAAGGGTTAATGTGCATCCGGGTGGCCAGTTTGACCATTGTAAAGATATCCCGGTAATCATCAATATCTTCAGGCCTTATCCAATTACTTTCTGAAAGTAAATAATACCGGTTTTTCTTAGCTGAAAGTAGTCTTCTGCAAAGGACAGGCTGATAATACGAGGGATCAAAACCATTTAGCTCCCCCTCGTGGGCAACCAGGTTATCATGGAAGGTCTGATTGGGACAGTTATTCAAACATCCGCTGTTTACAAGGATACCAATTTGTTTGCCATGTGAACCTGCCCATGTTTTCAGTTCTTTCAATTTTTCTAAATCCCTGTTTAGCTCTTTTGCCAGGTAGAAAAAATCAAAGCGATCTGAAAGGTATTCCATTGCAAATGCGGTGTTTATCCGCATATTAACCGATGCCCTTATTTGTAAACCGGGATATTGTTGCTTTATTTTTTTGGCAATAAAAGGGGAAGCTGTGGTAATTGCCTGTAAACGGCCTGCTTTTGTTTGAACATGGTCAATCGTTTCAATAACCTCCTGCATTAATTCCCTGCTGACAGCTTTTTCGCCATAGCAATTTGCATTAAAAAGTATGACCAGGGGAATCCCCATCGTTGTATAAGCTGAAAGATCGTCAACAAGCGTATCTACTTTTTGGTCATACTCCTCCTGGCTATGGACAATATTTGCCCGGCCGGATCCCATGCCCGGCCATGAAAAGTATATTTCAGCAATATGGTCACGATAGGTATGTATTGCCTCATTAAATTGTTCCCTTGCTATTAACGAATAACCTACAGAAAACTTCATCTGTCTATATTTTCAATTTCCACTCCTCTCTTTTCCTGAAAGGATATTTATAACTGTTTTTCAAAAGCTTTTTCTCTTCCAGATGTACCAGGCAGGCACGCCAGCATGCCCTTCCGCAAATTGCCGCATTATAACCAAACCTCATACCGGGATAGGCCTGTTCCAAAATAGGCTTTAAGGCCATCACTTCATCCGGGACAAGCTTTTTGTCCCCTTTCAGGATTTGATCTCCATCCGCAAGTTTTTTTATCTTCTCAGTATCCAAAAACGGGTTTTTCTCCCCGTTGGCACCCATGTAGTATGCGGCACACTGCCAGCTTTCTGCCTGTTTGAACAGGTAAGAATGTGTATCAACCGTTAAGCTCTGATCTTCTTGTCCATCGTATGCTAATCCGGGACATGCTTCAAAGCAATGTCCACATGAATCACAAAGGGTATTTTTCTGCAGCTGGTCAAATTCCAATTCTGCATCTGTTAATATAAATGCAAAACGCTGCAATGGTCCAAATTCAGGGGTCAACACAAAACCTCCGTGTCCCATCTCGCCAAGACCGCATATTACTGCTGCCTGGTTATTATCGATGATAACATCCGGCGGAGGGGTGCCTTCACGCACTGAAACAGCTGACATCCGGTAAACCGGAGTATGTTCAGGATTGGTTTGTGGATCATTTGCATGCATCCTGTCAGGTTCTGACCTTAAGACCACTCCTTCGTATCCTGAATCCTCCAGGTAACAGGCAACTTTTCTTAAAACCATTGGGATATATACTTCATCCAGGTGCACCACACTCATCTCAGGGTATTGGTAAAACTGGGTGCCTTCTTCGTTACCACGAAGAGAGCCACGAAGTACCCTGAATCCCAAACCGATTATACTTTTTGCCCCGGGGGCTATGAAGCGCGGGTCTTTACCGGGTTCTGTCCCTTCAAAATGGGCTAAGTTGCCTACTCCAACAATATCTGCCCCTATACTTTTTGCAAATTCCTTAAGTTCTTGTTTATCTATCATTTGGTTGTTCTTTTCCATGGTTTATGATTCCTGTATTTTGATGAAAATTTCTGTGGGAGGACGTCTAATCTTTCCATAGCCACATAACAGGCCCGTAAACATCCTCCACATTTGGGGGGAAAATATCCCTGCGTTTCCATCGGGTAAAATGAATTGATTTCATCCATTAAGGCTATATAATTTTCGGGCTTGATCCTGAGTTTACCGTTCTTTAAAAGTCCCCCTTCAGTTAGCTTATCGTATATCTTTTCATCTACAAACGGGTTGGAGGAAATAGCTGCACCGATATAGTAACCAAAACAACTCCACTCATCAATTTTTCCCCATGATATGGTCTTGCCCATAATATCTACGGATACCTGCTCGTCTTTACTGATACATCCTCCCGGACAGGCTGTGGCACAGGCCATGCAGTTTTTGCACAAAGCAGGGCCGTTGTAAATCTCATCGGGTTGAATTTCTGCATCGGTAAGGATAAATGCCTGGCGGTTAAGTGGCCCGAACTTCCGGGACAAAAACATTTTGCTGTATCCTATTTCTCCAAGGCCACAGATATAAGCAGCAATCCTGAAATGCATAAAAATATCAGGACAGGGAACATCTTCCCTTACCGGGCGGGTATCCAGTGACCGCTCTATCGGGGAGGTCTCTGAGTCTATCGTTAAATGTAGCTCAGGGGAAATTTCTTTCCCGATTTTCCCGGTCATGTCCGACATACTTCCACGGCCTCCGGTATTACGGAAGACAGCAGCTTCAAAGCCCTGCTCTTCGATGTACCTTCCCACTTCGTAAATTACGGTTGGGGCAAAAACTTCATTGATGCCACCGTAGCCAAGGCTTGGATACTGAAAAAAGTTGGTTCCTTCTTCTGTTCCACGAGTAAATCCCCTTGGAATCCTGAATATCAAACCGATTATACTTTTTGCCTCCGGAAAGTAATACCGCGGGTCCATCTCTTTGGGTGCACCATTAAACCGGTCCAACGACCCAATCCCTACATCATCTGCCCCTACCCTGCGGGCAAATTCTATTAATTCTTCCCTTTCTAGCATATTACATTTTTTTGCAGATACTTTTTTGATTATGTTTCTTTTGTAAAAAGAATTATTATTTTACCTATATAGAAATGAATACTCCTTCGTATGCCTTAACCGTTTATTGCTTAGTTTATAAGTTTCGCTTCCCAAGGCAGCAAATTCAACTTGATATCTTTCCCATCCCATTTCAACGTACCTATTTGCGGTTGGTTGGTAATATTTACAGTGATCACTGCTTCACTTCCATCAGGAGCCCGAAAAGCATTATGAAGAATTACCGGCAACTCACTTAGATCTTTTTGTTGCAAAGATTTGTATCTTATTTTTTTTGTATGTAATACTGGTGGGCGTAACATTTGTCCAAAAAGGAGGTAAGGTTTGCCTTCTCCGTGGAAAAGCTGAACCCATTTTCGGCTTAGAGCAAGTTCTTCTTCAAGGATTGGTTTTTCCATTACCTCCCGGTAAACGCCTTCTTCACCGCATTCTTCAAACAGAAATTGGTCAAACCATACTTTACAACTTCCGGTAATTTTAATCTGAATCTGAAGAGTTACTGCAATCTCCGGTATGGTAAATTTTATTTCACTTTTTTCCCAATTGGAGCATTGGGAAACAGGAACCTCCCAACTCTTAATTGTATTACCTCCAACATTATTTGCGTTAATGCTGACTTTTCCAGGTTTAGATAAGTCTTCTGTTTTATGCCAAAATTTCAAACAATATGTTTTTCCTACTTCAGGTCCATGGCCTCCAACTTCCCGCTCATACTCGCCAATACCAATTGTTTGTAAAACACGAACTGATTTATCGGGATCAGTATTTTCAATCTTCAGGCTAAACTTCCCGCTACGCTTCACCAATTCATCGCGGGAAAGCAATTTCCTTGCATTACGAACTCCTCGTTCATTTGTTTGATTCCATCCTGTAGGTCCGTTTTCATCCCAAAATTCAAAATCGCCATTCTTTAATGCCAGTTGTGGTTCAAGAGGCCAATGGGATACCAAATGAGGTATTTGACCGTTAACCATGCACCATGCCATCATAAGCATATTTCCTCCGGGTGGTTTGCCTCGCAACCCTTCAGGATTGCTCTGAAAAAATGGTATAAATTCGTGATAAAGATATCCATACACATTTGCAGGAATACGACCTTTTGATTCCTCTTCCCAATACACTTGAAAATCACGATAATCCTGAATACCCATTTGCTGCAGAAAGAATTCCTGTTCCCCTTCAATACCCATTACCATTTTCATATCCGGAGAGCTGCACTTTTCGCGTATTGTCTTCAATTGCCCGGAAAAAGTTTCCACAAACCAGGATCCTGGTCCGGGGGGATGCCCGTGTAACTGGCTGTAGCATGTTCCACCCTCTCCGGGTCCACAACCACCGTTTACCTGATCAACCTGAATAAGTTCCGCTCCCCGCTTTGTAAGTTCTAAAGAGATATTATCTAACCAGTCCCGTGACCATTTATCTCCACGGCATAGTCGATAATTCGTGCCTCCGTCTAACCAAAAATCTTCTTTTGAATAAAGATCACCTCCCCGAGCAACAACTGCGTGAGGCTTAATATTTTGCATAAAATATTTACAGTCGTCAAACAGGAATGTCCCATCTTCTTTTCTCCCAAAAGTCACCGCATACTTGTATCCCGAAGGCCAGAAAAATGGATGTGCACCGATATCCTGAACCGCTTTAACCCGACGACGAAGCCCTTCCTCCGAAGGATATGCCGGAAAATATTTAGGGGAAATCCAGGAGGAAACCTGCTCCCAGCCCCAGAATATTACAATCAGAGGCACCTGCGGAAAATTTTCCTGATAGAACTCCTTTAACCAACCCTCGATTTCCTCAACATGGGAATACCGGTCTGCCTGAAATTCCAACCGTAGATTTGGTTTAAAATATGTATGCTTTCTCCTGAATTTGACCATTGCAGCACCTTGCGTCAGCCAATCAGGCAGGTCATTTCGTTCAGTTAGTTTGCGTGAACACCAGGGCTGTTCCAGCACCCATGATTTGTAAATATCAGCAGCATCATACCAGTCTGTAGCCCTGTTAGAATCTTGAGAATGAAAAGTTGTTTGAGCGATCGCGTAACCAAGCTCAAAATTCGTTGACAGATCATGGTAACAAAAATGCTTCCAGATATATTCCATCCCAGCTTCTGTTTTTTTGAAGTGTAACTGTTTTGGAAAACCTATACTGTCCTGGGTTGCCGAATAAAAACCACAACTATTGTTATAATAACAACCAAATTGAGCAGCCAGTGATCCGGGTTGGTTCGTAAACACACCTTTCCCATCAGACCATTGATCGGGAAACTCGTAACAACCACCCCGATTTATACCTGATACAAAAGCATTATATTTTTCTTTATCCGCCTGAGGACGAAGAACCACAATAGGATAGTGGATTTCTTCCAATATCAATGACTCATTACCTTCCAATGCAAAATGCCATTTGATTAAGCCGTCATCTGGATCAACTGATATGATACAGTAAGCTTTCAAATTATAATCACCCAACTTTGAAAAAGTAATCCTTATTATTTTCTTTTCTTTGCTTTCTTCAGTGCTATAGCTCACATTTTTTGCATCCTGGTTTGTAAGCTGGATTATTTCCCCAGAAGTACCTGCTTGGGACAACTTCAAATGAAACAATTTACTCGCTGAATCACCTGAAATAAAATCCTGCCCTGTAGTATTATCACGAAATGAAAGAACAGTGCCCTTATTCTTTTTGTCAAATACAATTGTGGTTTGCTTACTGCATAAAATGATCTTGTCAGGTTTATCTCGTAATTCAACCTTGCCTTGCATACAAGATACATATGTTAAGTTTAGCCCTGTCAATCCAAGACCACTAATTACCAAATATTTTGAAAATTTACGTCGTTTCATATAATTTCAGATATAAAAAATGGTTTATGAGGTTAAAGATTAAACATTCTGTTTTCCATTTGATCACTAAACTATTTCATTAAAAACACACACTGGATTTTGGAGGATAACCACGGAGTCATAACGAGGGTACGCCTGTTCTTTGTGAAGCATTTACTTATGAAGTCATGGAGCAGGATTTGGCGTCCAGTGAGACCGCCCGCCTGACTTTACTAAAAACCTCATCGCTTCCTGATGACAAATAAGTTGGGCGTCAAGAAGCATTTCCGGTGTGTGTACAGCCGCTTCGCCAAGATTATTTTTCCCCGAAAATCCATGGCTGGGCGATTCCACGGTCACACTTAAAGCGCCACAATGCAGATTCAGGGCAGTATCAATATTATAGACACCTAAACCGGCCCGGCGTGAATCAGTTTCTTTTTCCGGATCCTTTGTCCTTTGCAATCCTTCAATCGCTAATCTTTTGTGAATATATTGATATAATGAATCGAAAACAGGAGAAAGAACCGGTTCGCAGAAAGGGCGGTGTAAATTCATGTAAACGGCGCCTGTATGCATATTAATAATCAGATCGGGACGTTCCCGTTCGCTCAGATCAAATAATGCCTGGGTTTCCGGCTGACGTTTACCCAAAAAGTCATCATGCTGGATATTAACACCCGCATCGTTCGGATACCCCCCGGGGAAAACAGGCTTTCCAAAATCGAGTGGAATATATTCCTTTATCTGGGGCCATCCGGTTATGGTTCCATCGGGATTGCCGCCAGTGTTAAGATATTGATGCACCGTTCCGTCTGTTCCCCGATAGGTTTCCATTCTCAAGGGAAGACGCGCCCTTCCATCGGGATTTACCATTGGAATAAGGATTAAACGGTCAATTTTTTCTGCCATTTCCCTGATTTCCGGCCATTCCTTTCCACGCAGGTCTTTCCCGGTTTCAATCACCGAAATGAGGTTGACCATTCCAGCGATACCCTCCAGTTCAAAACCATGAACTCCCGCCATTCCCATATACACAGTTTTTTCGTGGTCGCGTCCCCGGTAAGCACGTAAATCGCGGAAACCCAATGAGCCGGAGAATGTTGTGGTACCCTTGCCCTGACGCGAATTTCCATAAACAACAGCACGAACAGGTCGTCCGCCTGCTGAAGTCCCTATGATCTCAATTTGTCCCTTTCGAACCTGGTTATAAAGAGACTCCGTCACTTCTTCGATTGTAGTAAGCCAAAAAGAAGGAATATCTTTACGCTCCCGCAGATATTGTTCCGGCACTTTGAATGAAAAATTACCTGAATGTAAGCTCGTCACCTGAGCGCTCAAATCGAAACAGTTCCAGAAAGCCAAACAAAAAACAACACTTAAAAAAAGCCAGTTCTTTCCCGGCAAAACAGATTTAAATATTGTAAACATAATATGTGGTATTAAAATAATCCCCTTTGATATTTTACTTTATTTGAAAAATTTTCATCCAATATGCGCTGTCCATTCTGACTGATAGATATTGTTCCCCCGGCCTCATTTTTTGTGTTAAACATGACCTCGTATTCCTTATCCTTATAACTCAATTTTACTCCTGTCCTGTTACCGGTTCTTACCGGCTCGGAATCCGTCATTGATGGCAGCGAAATGTCTCCAACCTGTATCAGATGAAGGAAAATATCATCAGTTGCGGGTTTCCCAGGAGTCACTTCCATGCGCCATTGGCCAAGTAATTCACAGGTATCCGGGGGCATTGTTTTCATGCGGGCATAATTCCAATCACCCGGCTTTAATCGGGGCAACGGCCAGTTCCTGCCATCGGACCAGAATTGTTTACCAGGCCCGCCAATTTTCGTCAGTATGGCATTTCCCGGGAATACGGTTTTGCAAAACAACTTCCCCCCACCCTGTATAGCGTGAAACTCACAACCGTCTACCACTGGCTCATTTGCCGTATGCAGGAGCCAAGTTTTGGGGTATTCTGCTTTCGCTGCGTTCACACGGTCGAAAATCACAAAAATATCCGGCGGGAGAAAGACAAGCTGACGAAGAACAAGATTTGTTTTGTCCTTGCTGTACGACTGGGTGGCATCGCCGGCGATGTAGGTATAGCCCGCTTTCTCGTCAAACGCGATGATCTTTGATCCCAGCAAGTTATTCTGTCCTCCATCGTTGGGATAAGCAGAGAATTCTTCTTCGCCAGGGGCAGGGCCCAAATCCCAATATTTAGGCATGGTTTCGCCAGGCATCCGAATGGTCATGCAGTTGTGGGCGACTGTTCTGGCATAGTAATGCGACAGGTGCAGGCCCGGTTGCGGCCTTGTTCCCGAATCCAGCGCCAGAAATCCTTTTTTATAGATGACAAAACTATTATTGTCGTAATGCCTGTGTTGCTTGAGTATTCCCCCTGCCGTAAAAAGCGCATACGTATCATCATCTCCTGAACCGGATCTCATGAAAATTTGTCCCATGTGCTCAAAGAACCTTGCCTTCGGCAAACTTTCAAATGGGATGTCCGGTTTTATTTCATCGCAGGGATTGGTCAATAAGAAACGGGTAAATGGAAAAACGTCCTGGTTTTGCCGTTCTGTCTTTGTTTGCATCCATTTTGCCACAGCGATCAACTCCGGCTGGGTTTTTCCATAAAAATGAATCATTTGTGATAAATGAATGTGCAAAGAATTCAAAGCAAGTTTATTGGTATAATGAAAAGCATCTCCATAGCCAAACTCCTTGTTCCCGGAAAGCCAGTTCCAGAACAGGTAATTGATAAAGTCCGGAACATAAGGCCACTCTTTCGAAATGTCAACTCCCGTAGCGGAATGGAATGTGTGAAAGAAATTAAATTCAGCCCATGGATATGCTCCCATACAATATCCTAAAACGGCAGAAGCTGCCCCGCCGTCATCTCCGGAAATATGACTCCTGTATTTTAACAGTGAGATATGATCGTCGTAGCCCTTGATCAGTAATTTTTCAGACAAACTGTCATCGATGCCCGTATGATAAAAAACAAGGCCTGCATACCATGCCAAACAGGGGGGGCCATAGAAGCCGGTTTTAATACCCCCTGTGTTTTCCCTGAAAAAGCGTTTTCGTTTTTCGGAAGGAAGCATATCGTTCATGGCCTGGAGAAAGGGCCTGCCGATTTCAGTTCTTTCTTTGTCGGTAAGATCACCATATATCCAATCGTAAGCAGCCAGGGCGTTAATCCTGGAAAAAGCATACCACTGGATATTTAAGCCATGTTTGTTTCTAAAAGTGTAATAATCAACTACCTTTTTTAGTATATTTTTACTTAACTCAAGATATTTCTTGTCTTTGGAAACGAGATAGACCAAAGCCGCTTCTGCTGCACGGACTCCGTATTCATGGTCGGTATTTTGAGTGCCGTCAGACACCAAAGAGTCCTTAAATACAATTTCCTTTCCAATAAGGGCGTCCACCCTGTCATTTATTTCCCCGAACAGTGCGCTTTCTTCATTCAGAGCTCTTTTCCTTACCTGTTTAAAAGATTCCGTGTTAAAAAACAGCCGGGGATGTCCGTTTTGAATTTTTGATACCCAGGGATAGCCGTCGTAGCTGTTTGTTTTCTGACCGGAACAGGACAGAAACAAACCAATCAGCCCAAGAAAGAATATGTGTTTCATTTTTAAGGTTATAGATAGTCAATTAAAGAGTATTGTATCATTCATTCTGAAACGCATAACAAAAAGAATCATACAATACTCAGGTACTTTGAGTTCTACTCCCAAGCCGGACGCTGTCTCAGGTTCAGATTTTGAGAGTAGGCGCTGGGCGGAATGGGGCACAAATAGTGCCTGCTTTCATTCAACACCGGGTTTCCCCAGTCAAAACCTTTATAGACATCAATGTATTTTATACCAGCTTTAGAGTCAACTGTTTTTTTTCACAACGGTTCCGTCAGGATCAATTAGAATTAGATTCCCGTTAAAAATGTAATCTTAGTGTACCCTGAATCTTTTATTCTCTCATCCTTACTAACTGCCTTGATCCGTGCGGAATACCTTGTATTGGTCAATAAATTTTCAACAGTATATTCCACAGTACCGTCAACCGCATAGGACTGAAGATCGTTCGTAAACAGGTCGTCTTTGCTCACCTCAATGACGTATGATGCATTTTCAATCGGTACCCAGGTAAATGTCACCTCATCTACGTTAATTTCGGCCGTAAACAAAACCGGCCTGAATAACTGATCCGGGACATCATCCTCTAATGCTTCTTCTTCACATGAAATCACAAAGGGGAAAAAACACAACGCCAGTAAATACAATCTGATTATGTAATATCTATTCTTTTCCATATCAACATACATTTGATTCATAATTATTCTAATTAAATTCATTCGAATTAAGGGATCTGGTCGTTACTCAGCATACCATTGCTATCATTAATATCCGATTCATGAATTGGAGCGAGATGGTTATTCTTTGCCGGATCATATCCATTCGCTACTCTGTCCAGATAAGTGTTGATCGTATTTTTTTGGCTTGCAGAGCTGGAAGGAAACCAGGCTGTCCGCGTGTAACCTGCAATTGCCGCTGAGCCGAGATCGAAATCAGGATTTAGAATTTCAATTGTCTCGCCGTCTTCCTTGTATTTCCAGAATAAGTAACGCTGAAGCTTACTGTGATATCTGTACGTGGGGTCATTAGTAATGATCTTCCTCATGTCGTCTTTCATCTGGGCGATCTTTGTTCCCAGAAGGTTCCACCTCACTAAATCGGCCTTTCTCAAAAATTCCCCGCCGAATTCAAAAGCCCTTTCATCGACAATGGCATTGAAGAAGGCTTCTTTGCTTACAGACACCGAATCGACATAATTCGTTACTTTTGATGCCCACTGATCTTCAGGGAATGCTCTTTTCCGGATAAGCGACAATGCGTCTTTTGCTGCCTGAGTGGGACCATTGATCTGATTTTCTGATTCGGCAAACATTAATATGACATCAGAATAGCGCATCAATGGAAAGTTAATTCCCAGATATCTTACATTAGACAGGTCTCCTCCCATTGATGGGACTATCCATTCTCTACGCCATTTAGCGTGGCCAACCTTGCTGAAACCAACAGGATATTGCTTATTCAGGTTTACACCTCCATTATTAGCATTATAATTGTACAATTCGATGGAAACACTTCTCCGGAGATCTTTCGTGTCGAATGTGTAGTAACAGGAAGGTGGATAAAATACCCGGGTCATCACTTTTCCATATTTTGTGTCTAAATCCGTGTGAACTATTCCTATATCTGAAGTAGGACCGCTTATCAGCCTGCCAAATGCAACCTCAAAGAGGATTTCCTTATAGGTCATATCCATGCTATACGTATGCAGCGTCCTGAAAACATTTTCAAAGTCGGGATTCAATTGATGCTTATTGCTCTCCATAAGTTCTTTACATTCCTGCCTTGCAATTTCATAATAATCCTCCCAGTTCCGGCCTCGCCGGGTATCGAAAGTTCCGTTTCTGAGGGAATAACCGGCATAAGCAAGTGCTAACCTGGCTCTTAATCCTTTCACATAGGCTTTATTTACACGTTCCGTTGTCTGAGTTTCACTCATCCATGGGATATAATCCTCGATTTCTTTTAAGTCCTGAATAAGGTATTCATAGATGTCATCCCTGTCGGTTTTTGGAAGGTAGAACTCTCCGTCAGACGTGGTTGCCTCCAACTTGAAAGGTACATCACCCCATAGATTGATCAATTCGGAATAAAAATAGGCCCTTAGTGCTATCGCTTCGCCGTATAACCGATGAGCCTCGCCGGCATACTCACCTGTCCAGATCGCGCTTTTAGGCAAGGCATCAATACAAATATTTGCAGCCTCAATGGCCTTATATAAACTGTTCCACGGTTGTGTTAAGTAAGAAGCTGCTGATGTGGCGGAATAATGGGCAATATCATTATGATTGTTTGCATTGGGATTCCATGAAATTTCGAGATCGTTATCACATTTATAAAAAAACATAAAATAATTCCATCCCCCATATTCATCCGTCAATTTATCATAAACATTATAGACTGCCTTCGTCGCAAAATCAAGATTGCTAAATGTTGTTTCGTCTGAAAACGATGACCTGGAATCTGTTTTAAGATAGTCCTCGCATGAAACGGTAAAAAGGACTAACCAAATAGCCACAATAAATTTCAAGTATTTTTTCATGATTTTATTTTTAGAATTCAACGTTTAAACCAATATTAAACGAACGGCTCCTGGGATAGCCATTCCAATCCACACCCGGGGTTAATGGTGAAGAACGCTGCATATCAACTTCAGGGTCATAACCTGAATAACGGGTCCATGTCCAAAGGTTGTAGACCGAGGCATAAATCCGCAGGTTTCTGATCCTGAACTTGTCTAACAGATTTTTAGGCAATGAATAGCCCAGGGTCAATGTATTCAATCGTAAGAAAGAACCATCTTCTATGACCCAATCATAGAGGGTATACATCTGCATTCGCGGTGTCCAGATCGTCGCGTTCTTGTTCATCTCGGCCAACAGAGCCGGATCGCTTACCAGATCACCGGTCGCCTTGTCTATGTATGTGAACCGGTTATCCGAGTTCATAACATTTAATAAATTTCTAAACTGATACATCGAATACGTTCCCCACATTTTGTTTGCATTATAAATGTCATTCCCGTATACCCAGTTAAAGAAGGCAGAAAGGTCAAACCCTTTATACTGCGCTTCCAGGTTAAATCCGCCGGTATGTTTTGGATTGGCATTCCCGATTATGACCCGGTCATCCTCAAGGGTCACCACTCCATCGCCAGTTTGGTCCTTCAGCTTCAAATTGCCCGGCCCGAAACTTTTAGGAAGTGTCATAGCGCTGCAGTCAGAAACTCCCTCTTTTAAAGTATAAGCGCCATCAGCATAGTCGAAGTCGTCAAAGGAATACATCCCGTCCGTTTCAAACCCATACATTTCACCGATTTGGCCTCCTTCTTTAACTTGATATTCACCAAATACCCAAGTAATAAAGTTTGAGGATTGTAACCAGGTCTTTGTCTCACCAAGCTTGTCAATATGATTTTTGTTGAAGCCGATATTAAAGGAGCCTGACAGACTGAAATCCTTTGTTTTAACAATTACACCATTCAGAGATATCTCGATTCCTTTATTGGATGTCTGCCCTATATTTTGCCATTGCGAGCCATATCCCGTGTTACCTGGTATAACTGCAGAGATTAAAAGATCTTTTGTTGTGTTCTTATAGATATCCACAGAACCGTTCAATCGCTGTTTGAACAATCCGAAATCAAGGCCAATATTCCGTGTTACAGTTGTTTCCCATTTTAAATCGGGATTTGCGAGGACAGTGGAAGGACTAATCAAGGTAGTTGCCACATCACCCTCGCCTGTTCCTCCCATGCTCAATCTAACTGTTGAAGTTGAAAAGGTCCTCTTCCATGAATCAATAGGAATCCGGTTGTTCCCTGCTTTCCCATAACTCATTCTCACCTTGAGATTATCCAGCCACCGTTTTTCCGATGCCATGAAATTTTCATCGGAAATACGCCAGGACAGTCCGGCTGAAGGGAAATACCCCCATTGATTTCCCGGTGCAAACAGGCTCGAACCATCGGCACGAATAGTAGCCGAAGCAAGATACTTCCCTTTGTAGTCGTAATTCAGACGTCCAAAAAACGATGAAACTTTAACAGGGGCGTATTCATTCGTTGCAATCGGGTCGGCCGTACCAAGGTTCATCATAGCCAGGGCACTGGCAGCATCAATGTATTTCGGAAAATATTTTGCCTGGGAATTGATTGTTTCCGTTTTAGAATAAGTCAACTCCTCTCCTATCATGGCCGTCAGATTACTCCCCGGCAAAAAATCTCTTTTATTGTAAGTTAAAATATTCGCCATTCGGTAACTGTTCAAATGAGTGTTTCTCTTGTATGCGATAGGCTGATATCCGTAATTTGAGACTATATAAGTATTAATCCCGTAAAAGCCTTTTTCCCTGTTCTGGCCATATTGAACTCCAAATTCAAAACTATATTTTAGATTTTTCGTTGGTCTGATCGTTGCTCCTCCATTAAAACTGAATCTCAGATTGTTTCTTCTTCTGTATTCATCCTCAGTCATTAATACAGGATTATAATTACCTGAATGATACATTTCGTTAGCATCCCCAAGAGATTCGTCAACATATTCAGCCAGCCCGTTTACAGGCCTGTATTGCACGGACTGCATCAAACGATACGCAGTGTTAGAAATTGCGGCTGCTCCTGCTCCTTTAATCTCCGCATCAGATAACCTGGTATTCATATCAACAGTCAACCAATCGTTCACCTTTTGGGATGCATTAATGACAAGGTTTGTCCTCGAATAACCCGAGCCGAGCATAATTGCTTTGTCATCATTACGGGTGAGGCTGATGTTGTATGTAGATGTTTTAGATCCGCCTGAAAATGCAAGGTTATGGTACATGTTTGTTCCGGTCCTTCCAAAAAGCTCATCCTGCCAGTTCGTCCCTTCTATTTGCTTGTACAGATCAATATCTTCAAACGAACCTAAGTAACGTTCCATTATTTTACCATAATTTTCAAATTCAAATAAGACAAATTCGTAAGGGTTTAAGACATCAAGCGTTTTTGTAATATTTTTCACACCATAGTACATATTATATTTCACTTTCCCTTTTCTTTCGAAATTCCCCTTGGTTGTTGTAATCAGGATAACCCCGTTAGCTCCTCTCGCACCATATATGGCTGTAGAAGAAGCATCTTTCAAAACATCGATACTGGCGATATCCGTAGGAGCGACATCGTCAATATTATCCACGGGAAAACCATCGACAATATAAAGTGGTGAATTATCCTGGGTGAGCGAACCTCCTCCACGTACACGTATTTTAATTTCAGCGTCCGGTGAACCATCAACCTGTGTCACTTGCACACCGGCCAACCGGCCAGTAATAGCCTGTCCCACAGACGAAACGGGGATATCCTTCAAAGAACTTCCACTGACAGAAACAACTGAACCCGTTAAATCTTTACGATGCATTGTGCCATATCCGATGGCGACTACCTCTTCAATCCCGACAGTCTCCTCATCAAGGATCACATCGATCGATGATTTTCCAGCCACAAGAATTTCCTGCGTTTTCATTCCCACAAAAGAAAAAGCCAGGACCGCATCGGCAGGAACGTTCGTCAAGGTATAGCTCCCATCCGCTCCGGTAATGGTTCCATGGGTTGTATTCTTAATCACCACCGTAACCCCCGGAAGCGAAGTACCCGAAGAATCGGTGACTTTGCCCGAAACTTTACGCGCTTGTTGTGCAGCCTGCGCACTGTTGTTTTTCAAGATAATGTGCGACCCTCTGACCTCATATTCCACACCTGTTTTGTCAAAAAGAACAGAAAGCACCTCTCCGATCTCTTCATTGGTGAATGAGACATTAATCTTCCGGTCCACGTCCACAACCTCACGGTTATAGATAAAATAAAGATTACTCTGTTGTTCAATCCTTAACAATACTTCTTCGAGCCTGACATTCTCAAGATTCAATGTGAGCTTCGCCTGGGATTGCGAAAATCCTTTGGATGCTAAAAGCTGAGCAAAACTCAGCAACAAGCACAGGACAGTTAGTTTCATTCTTAATAAGTTTTTCTTCAGAAAGCATTTTATCGTGCCTTCTGAAAGGTTAACCACTTTATTTTCCATACCTTTGTATTAATTAATTGGTTGTTAGAAATTGATTAATTTGAGTGATGCAAGGGGAAGCCGCTAACTTCTCCTTGCATTTTATCTGTTCATAGACAATCCGTCTTATTTTCCTTTGATATTAATTTTACTTTTCACATAGGTCCCGTCAGGTAGCTTACCAGACATTTCATAAGAATAGGTAAACGGGGTACTGGCCGATAACAATCTTAGTATCTCAGAAAGGCTTTCCTCCCTAAACCGTGCATCCATCGGGATGCCTGCCAGGATTTGATCCTTCAGTTCAATATCGACGCCAAACTTGCGGGAAAGCTGCTTTAAAACCGTTTCAAAAGGTGTGTTCCGAAACACTAGAATGCCATCTTTCCATGCCGTATGAAAAAACGGATCCTCCTGCTGAACAACCAATTCCATAACATCTTCATGGAAAGTCACCGTCTCGCCCGGTTTAAGATAAAACTCATCTTCCCCGTTCAATTTTCCCGCCGGAGACGACAGGGAAACCGATCCTTCAACCAGGGTCACCTTTACAAACGGCTCCGAAGAAAACGCATTGACATTAAACGTGGTTCCATAGACCTTTACGCGCATGTCACCCGCCGATACCATCATTGGCGTCTGTTTGTTTTTTACGACTTCAAAATAGGCTTCGCCGGTTAAGGACACGTCTCTCGTTAGGCCATGAAATGGATTGGGATAAGAGACCGTGCTCCCGGAATTCAGCCAAACCAGGCTTCCGTCGGGCAAGGTGAATTTGGTCACAGTCCCAGGCTGTGAATTTACGGTGACCAGTTGCGACACTGTCGGCAAAGAGGCCGGTTCAGCTTTATAAAATTGAACATAGCCCGTGTACAAAATCAGTGGAATGATGAGGATGGCAGCGACCCGGGCAAAGCCGTCATAAAGCTGCCGTCCTGCTGTTTTTCCGACAGGTTTGATCCTTCGTTCGGCCAGTTTCCAGACGGTTTCGTTCAGCGCTTCCTCCACCACCGTCTCCGGATGTTCAAGCCGGCGAAAATCCAAACCCAACCATAGTCGCCGCAAAATTTTCATCTCTCCGGCGGTAAGCTCGTACTTCTTGTATGCGTCCGCTTTTGAGGCCTCGCCAAGATCATTCCATTTCGAAAGGATCTTTTGGAAATCTTTATCGGTCAGCAATATCGAAATGTCTCCCGTTCT
>CAZOYZ010000018.1:0-2606 GCA_964584045.1 uncultured Prolixibacteraceae bacterium
CTGGCAAATCATATTAAAGATAAAGGGAATTCTGCCGTACTGGATAAAATTTCCCTGGACGAACTTAAGCATTATCATATCTGGCGAAATTACACCGGGAGGGATGTGAATCCGGACCGCTGGAGTATCCGTAAGTTTTACTGGATCTCCAGGATATTCGGTTTAACATTTGGGGTAAAGCTGATGGAAAAAGGCGAAGAAAATGCTCAGGTTAACTATCAGGAAATTGCACAGGAGATACCTGAGGCCATTGAAATTGGCCGGGAAGAGAAGGATCATGAGAATCAACTGATTAACTTACTGAAAGAAGATAAGCTGGAATATATCGGTTCGATTGTGCTTGGCTTAAATGATGCGCTGGTAGAAATCCTCGGTACGCTTGCCGGTTTAACATTCGCCCTGCAAAATACGAAGCTGGTGGCCCTGGCCGGAATTATTACAGGAATTGCAGGAGCTCTGTCCATGTCTTCGTCAGAATATCTTTCCACTAAATCGGAAGGAAAACATGAAGGTGCCCTTAAATCGGCTGTCTTTACCGGAATTGCTTATCTGTTTGCCGTCGTATTCCTGGTTACCCCTTACCTGATCTTTACGTCACCGTTTGCAGCACTGATCATCGCCGTGCTGGATTCTGTACTGGTCGTACTGTTGTATAGTTATTATATTTCTGTGGCCAATGATCAGCCTTTCCGCAAACGTTTTTCCGAAATGGTCATTCTCAGTACCGTAGTCGGATTGATTTCGTTTGGACTGGGATACCTCGTCCGCGTGGCCTTTGGAATTGAAGTATAGACGAGCAGGATCACATCCTGCAAAGGCCTTTGCCGGGTAAATTCCTGCAGGCGGAATAAAACTCCCGAATCTTTTTCCGAATACGTCGTTCCCTGTTTGACCGTTTATCGTTTATTCATAATTTTACCGCAGGAATGATCTAATCCAATACACATGATGTCAGCCGCGGGAGTCTTTCTTTTTAACCCGATGACCATTATCCTGGCCTTATCGGGGCTAACTTGCTGCACTGTCAGTATCTACCTGTACCGGTTCAGAGGATCGCCGGGAACCCGCTACCTGGCGCTGATGACAGCGGCGAATGCCATCTGGTCAGTATGCTATGGCTTTGAATACTCGGCCATCGATCTTTCCTTCCGGTTGTTCTGGTCCAAGCTTTCCTACTTTGGCATTATTTTCACAACCCTTTATTTCTATTTATTCTCACGACGCTTTGTGTTCAGGGAAAAACCTGTTTACCCCAGATTAAGGAAGATTTTGATCGCCGTCTCCGTGATTCCCATTATTGGCGTATTAACCAACGATTATCACCATCTTCACTGGATATCAGCCCGTATCGATCCGGAATATAAAACCACGATATACCATTACGGGCCTTTTTTCTGGCTGACTTTCCTGTACACCTACACCTTGATCATTCTCGGTATAACCAACCTGATGAAGCTCATTCATGACGGGGCAAGGCGGCTTTATGTTTCGGTATGGCTGATCGTGTTGGCTTCGTTTATCCCGGTGACCGGGAACTTTTTGTATGTGTTTAAGGTCAATCCCATCCCTGGTTTTGACTGGACGCCGGTTTGCTTCCTCGTTTCGGGAATTATCCTCGCCTATATCAACATTCGCTACGATACCTTTAATCTGGTGCCCCTTGCAAGGGACAAGCTGATCGAGATCTGGGAAGACGGGTTACTGATCATTGACCAAAAATTACAGATCGCTGATTTCAATCAGTCCCTGCTTAACCTGACCGGAAAGACATCAAAAGAGCTTTTGGGAAAAGATGTACTTCATGCTTTTCCTGACAAAAAGGAGCTTTTTGAAGACATCATGGGTTACCATTCGTCCAGACAGCAAGAAGTCTGTATTACGGTGAATAACGAAGAAAAATACATAGAGATCAGAAGTACCCCCTTGCTGGATAAAAATCATGTATTATCGGGCATCGTGTTGGTTTTCAGAGATATTACAAGGAGAAAAGAGAGTGAAGCAGCTATTATTCAGGTTAATGAAAATCTAAAAAAAGAAATCATTGAGAAGGAAAAGCTGATCGACGATCTGAATGCGTTCGCCCATATGGTAGCACATGACCTGCGTGGTTCAATCGGATCCATTGTTTCCTTGTCCGACCTGATCCGGCTTGATATCGAAGAAGGCAATTACCGCTCTGCGCTGGAAAGTAACGACATCGTTCATCGTTCAGCATGGAAAACGCTCCATATCATTAAGGAGCTTCTGATCCTGTCAACGGTAAGACAAGACGACATTGTTCTCGAAGATGTCGATACGGGAAAAGTAATTGCTGAAAGCGAAAAACGGTTATCTGAGACTATCGATCAGACCAGAGCGACCATTATCAAGCCTGCCAAATGGCCTGTCATTAAAGCCAATCCGGTATGGCTTGAAGAAGTTTGGGTGAATTACATGGGAAACGCGATCAAATACGGGGGAATTCCCCCGGTGCTTGAACTCGGTGCAGATCAGCTTTACGGTGAAAACAAAGTCAAATTCTGGATCAAGGACAACGGGAACGGTATACCCCTCCATGATCAAAAAAAGCTTTTTACCCAGTTCACAAGGCTTGAAACGACCAGAGC
>CAZOYZ010000018.1:2706-6754 GCA_964584045.1 uncultured Prolixibacteraceae bacterium
CCGCCAAGCAATTTGTGGCAAATATCGCTGACTACCACGGCGGCATTCCCGCCCTGCTGGATCATAGTTTCGTTGAGTTCCCGGATGCCGCCATAAACAGTCATCCCCACCGAAGCCCATATGATCGCCACCACGGCTTCCGTGATCATAGCTCCGTAAAACACGCGCCGGCTTAGTTTTTCGCTCGTGATGCATCTGGCCATCAACGGTGACTGGGTCGAATGGAATCCGGATATCGCACCGCAGGCAATGGTGATGAACAGCATCGGGAAAATAGGGAACTTCTCAGGCTGATCATGAAAGTTTTTCAAGGAAGAAAAAGTCAATTCGGGTATATCGTAACCATTTACGAACATGGATGTAATCAGTCCGACGGCCATAAATAATAAGGTAAAGCCAAAGACAGGATAAATTTTCCCGATGATTTTGTCAATGGGCAGCATGGTTGCCAGTATGTAATAGATAAAGACGATCAACACCCAGAACATCGAACCGCCAAAACCACCGGTCATGTTTCCAAGAATATTGGCAGGACCAGTGATAAAAACAGCACCAACGAGGACCATCAGGATCACGGTAAAACCGCGCATGATCTGTTTGGCTACCGGCCCCAGGTATATTCCCATAATTTCAGTCACGCTTAATCCTTTATGATGAATTGACAGTACTCCTGAAAAATAATCGTGAGTTGCCCCGGCAAAAACAGCTCCGAGGACAATCCACAAATAAGCGACCGGCCCCCACATGGCCCCGGCCAGTGCCCCGAAAATCGGACCAAGTCCGGCGATATTCAAAAACTGGATGAGGAAAATCCGCCACCAGGGCATTGGAATATAATCTACTCCGTCCTGCATGGCATAAGCAGGAGTCACCCGTTTTCCATCCACATCGGCGAAACGTTCGATGAACCGGGAATAATAAAGATACCCTAATAACAAGGCTGCCAGGCTAATAATTAGTGTAAACATGTGTTCCTGTTTTTCAAAAGTGTCCAAATATAGTCATTTATTCCTAATTTATTCCGTCACTGTCCCGGGTTTTCGGACATTTTCCAGTTTGATGCATCGCTGAGCTTTCTGTTTGAAATAAATTTCCGAAGTTTGCAAAAGCATGCATAACGAACTCTACGCTGATGTAATATTGCCCCTTCCGCTGCGTGACCGGTTTACTTACAGGGTGCCACCCGCATTCCAGCCAGGGATAAAGGCCGGGGTCAGGGTGATTGTCCAGTTTGGCGCCCGTAAGTTCTTTTCGGCGTTGGTGTACCGCCTGCATGATGATCTGCCCGGCGGTTCGTTTGATTTGAAGAACATAGATGCCATCCTCGACCGGGAACCGGTTATTCATCCCACACAGCTGATTCTCTGGGAATGGGTTGTCAATTATTATTGTTGTACATGGGGCGAAGTTTATCACGCTGCCCTCCCTTCGGCACTTAAGCTTGAGAGTCAGACCAAGGTGAGCTTTAATCCATATTTTGACATGCCGGTCGACCTGTCGCCCGATGAGGAGGTGATCCTGCAATTCCTGCGGGATCACAGGCAGACCAATATCCGGGAGATCAACCGTCTTATGGGAAAGAAGCCTGCTTATGCCACCCTCAAAATCCTGCTTGAAAAAAATGCTGTTCTGATCGAAGAAAAACTGGAGGAAAGCTACCGGCCTAAGACAGAGCCGTTTGTCTTTCTTCACGCAAATGTCCTGACCGAAAAAAAAATCGAACAGGCACTCGAAACCCTGCAAAAAGCGAAAAAACAGTTGTCGCTGTTCGAGTATTTTCTTTCCGAAACCACCTGTCATCCCGAAAAAAGAACAAGCATCGGAAAGAGACAACTGTTGAAGCAAACCGGAGCTTCCGAAAACACGTTGAGAAGCCTGATTGATAAACAAATCCTTCGCCTGGAGGACGTAGAGGTTGACCGTCTGGATTTTTCACATGCCGGGGAGAAGATGATCTTTGAATTAAATGAATCCCAACAGCGGGCCTTTGAACAGATTAAACAAACGGAAAGCGCAAAGCCTGTATTACTCCATGGCATCACTTCGAGCGGTAAAACGGAGATTTACATCAAACTCATTGAAGAGCAGCTTGCACAAGGCAGACAGGTGCTGTACCTTGTCCCTGAGATCGGGCTGACGGCACAGGCGATCAGCCGGTTAAAACGGGCATTCGGAGATCAGACCGGAATTTACCATTCAAAATTTAATGATGCAGAGCGGGTAGAGACATGGTTCCATGTGTTAAACGAATCGGGAAAAACGTATCAGGTTATTTTGGGCGCACGGTCAGCAGTCTTTCTTCCTTTTCGTAAGCTGGGGCTGATCATTGTGGATGAAGAACATGAAAACAGCTATAAACAGTTCGATCCTGCTCCCAGGTATAACGCCCGCGATATGGCGGTCGTTCTGGGGCAGATCCATCATGCCCGTGTTGTCCTGGGAACGGCCACCCCGTCATTTGAAAGCTATTTCAACGCGAAGACCGGTAAATATGCATTGGTTGAACTGAATGAACGCTATCAAAAAATCCGCCTGCCCGAAATGATCATTGCAGATGTCCGTGACGGCATTCGTCGAAAGAAGATGAAGTCCATGCTTACGCCGGAACTTTTTGACGAAATCACAGGTGCGCTTGCCCGGAAAGAACAGGTCATTCTTTTCCAGAACCGGCGCGGCTTTGCGCCTTACCTGCAATGTGTGTCGTGCGGTTGGATCCCTAAATGCAGACACTGCGATGTAAGCCTTACCTACCATAAACATCTCTCAGCGCTGACTTGCCACTATTGCGGATATACCGAACCACTGCCCGGTTTATGCAAGGAATGCGGCTCGGAAAAGATCCTGACAAAAGGATTCGGGACAGAAAGGATCGAAGAAGATCTGAGCGTCTTATTCCCGGAAGCAAAAGCGGCACGGATGGACCTGGATACCACCCGTGCAAAAAAGGGATTTGAAAAACTGATCTACCAGTTCGAGAACAGGCAGATCGATATTCTGGTGGGAACTCAAATGATCACCAAAGGACTGGACTTCGATCATGTCAGCGTAGTGGGTATCCTTGATGCCGATCAGTTATTAAATTATCCCGATTTCCGTTCATTTGAACGCTCATTTCAACTGATTGCCCAGGTCAGCGGCCGGGCCGGGCGAAAAAACAGGCAGGGAAAAGTCATTATTCAGACCTCCCAGCCCAGGCACCAGGTGTTGATGAAGGTAGCCGAAAACAATTATCAGCAGCTATTCAACGATCAGATGAAGGAACGCAGGCTGTTCAGATACCCTCCTTCTTACCGGCTGATCCGGGTTGTCCTGAAGTATAAGGATCGTGAACGTCTCGATCAGGGGGCCGGACTGCTGGCAGCGGCACTACGCAAACTTTTTGGCGGTAATGTGCTGGGACCGGAATATCCCGTGATTAGCCGCATACAAAACTGGTACCAGAAAGAAATATGGATAAAACTGGAGCGAAACAGCAAGCTGGCTCAAAACAAGACGCAAATCATGAAAGCCATCCTGCAGATCAAGTCGCTTCCCCATTCCGGTGGTTTGGTGATCTATCCGGATGTGGATCCGATGTAGCCGGGCGTCGTCCCGGTTCTTCTTCCGGTGTCCGTTTTCCCGTGTCCGTTTTTCGTCTTTTGTACTTTTTAACTTTCTCCCCGAACTATTCCCTTCTAAATTTTACTACTTTTGGACGCAAAAAATATTAACTTTGAAACACAGCAAAAATCACGATTAACCACATGGGAAAAGTAATTGCACTTGCGAATCAAAAAGGCGGAGTAGGGAAAACAACCACAGCCATTAACCTGGCTGCAAGCCTGGCTGTATTGGAAAAAAGAGTGCTGATCATTGACGCTGATCCGCAAGCCAATGCCACTTCAGGAATCGGGTTTGATGTCCGTAACGTGAAAACAAGTATCTATGAATGCATTGTAGACGATATTGACCCGCGGAAAATCATCCTTAAATCGGAGATTGCCGGACTGGATTTAATTCCTTCACATATTGACCTTGTCGGAGCTGAGATCGAAATGCTTAATCTTCC
>CAZOYZ010000018.1:6854-11073 GCA_964584045.1 uncultured Prolixibacteraceae bacterium
ACCATGTACGATTCAAGGCTTAATCTTTCGAACCAGGTACTGGAAGAAGTCAGGACGCACTTCGGTGATATGGTGTTTGAAACCCTGATCACCAGGAACATTAAGCTAAGTGAGGCTCCCAGTTACGGATTGCCGGCACTTCTTTACGACGCCAGTTCAAAAGGGGCTTCCAGCTACATGGATCTGGCGCGCGAAATTTTACAGAAAAATGATTTGACAAAAATCAAAAATTCAGAAAAAATAATCGAATAAACTATTCAGGAAGTTATGGCTAAAAGGAATGCATTAGGCAGAGGTTTGGGCGCATTGATCGATGATGCAGACACCCTCAGGGAGCATGGCTCATCCATCAATGAAATCCCCATTGAGAGTATTGAGGCCAATCCTTTTCAACCACGTACCAATTTTGATGAAACTGCTTTAAACGAACTTGCCGCTTCCATCAAGGAAATTGGCATTATACAACCCATTACCCTCCGGAAAACCGATGATCATAAATATCAGATCATTGCCGGTGAACGCCGCTACAGAGCCTCTAAGATTGCAGGTTTAAAAACCATCCCGGCTTATGTCAGGTTGGCGGAAGATACCGGCATGCTGGAAATGGCCCTCATCGAGAATATTCAGCGCGAAGATCTCGATGCCATTGAAGTTGCCCTTTCATACCAGCGGCTCATTGAAGAATGTCAGCTCACGCAGGAAACGCTCAGCGAACGGGTCGGGAAAAAACGTTCAACGATTGCCAATTATCTTCGCTTGCTGAAGCTGCCTACGACAATCCAGAAGGGGATCATTGATAAAGTGATTTCGATGGGACATGCACGCGCGCTTGTCAATATCCCCGACACGGAAGATCAGCTCGAAATCTATCATCACATCTTATCTGAGGATCTCTCGGTCAGAAGCGTGGAGGAAATGGTCAGGAAACTGAACGATCCGGAAGAAAAACATCAGGCAACCGCCAGGGAGACCCTGGAAAAAAAAGAAAAATATCCTGTTGAATATGAGGAACTGAAGGCCCATCTAAGCCAGTTCTTCCATACCAAGGTCGATTTTTCCCTCAACAATCATGGAAAAGGAAAGATCGTTATTCCGTTTGGTTCGGCAAAGGACCTCGAACGGATTGTGGGTATCCTGGATCAGTTAAATGGTTAGGCAGCACCGAAATATCAGCGCTTTAACCGGTCTGAAAGTGATCGTAATGGCTGTCCTGACCGCCTTGACTGGCGTTGAAGTTTCCGGACAGGTGCCTGCCGGCAAAGACCCGGCTGTAACCGCAGATGGTGCAATTGCAGATACCGTGGTCACAGGCGGCAATGCGGTCGCTGATACCGTAGTCGCGGACGGCAGTGCAGTCGCTGACTCCATGGTAACTACCAACCAGGAGGTTAAAGATACGGTGGCAGCAAAAATGCCGGTAAAAGCCGGGCAGAAGATTCATTCACCTAAAAAGGCCACGATCTTTTCGGCGGTATTGCCGGGGCTGGGTCAGATCTATAACCGAAAATACTGGAAGGCACCGTTGGTGTACATCGGACTTGCAAGCCTGATCTACTCCATAGACTGGAATAATGACTATTATGTGCTTTACCGCCAGGCTTACGCCGACATCGTTGATCAGGATCCGACTTCCAATTCCTTTAAAGATCTGGATATTGAAGGAAACTGGGACTTCGATAATCCAAATCAGGTACAGCAGTTTACAACAAGGCTTGAAAAAGCCAAGGAAAGCTCCCGGCGTTATCGCGATCTTTGTATTATTGGTGCAGCAGCTTTTTATGCCATAAACATTATTGATGCGACAGTTGATGCACACCTTTTTAACTTTGACATTAGCGACGACCTGACGATGAACTGGGTTCCCCAGCCGGTTTATGCGATGGACCAGACGCTAATGGGGGTTCATTTTGTAATCAGTTTTTAAATAAAAGAGAAAATAATGAGAATGATTCAGCTTCTGACGTTTATTATGATCAGCTTTACCGGAACCATTTTTGCTTCACCATTAGGCAAAGAATCACTCAAACGCCTGAAACGGATTGAAATCGTAGCATTGGATACCATCAGAGGATACGAATCGGTGTATGTGAATCCCGATGAAAACCTGAATGACCTGTTCGCAGAACAAATCGACAGTATGTTCCAGTCATGGTATATCCAAAATACTTACTCGCTCGATTCGCTTGAAAAAGAGCGGACTGAATCGGAGGTCATTTCTCTTCCTGATTCCATTTACATTCAACGGTTACAATCGATCGAATCGTTCGTGGACCTGTCCTTTAACCCTACTGTCAAAAATTTCATCGAGCTTTATACGCAACGGAAGCGGAGCTTGACTGAGTTCATCCTGGGAATGTCGGCCTTTTATTTTCCGATGATTGAAGAACAGCTCGATAAATACAATCTCCCGATGGAACTGAAGTATCTGCCGATTATTGAATCGGCCCTTAATCCAAACGCACGTTCCAGGGCCAATGCGGTGGGATTATGGCAATTTATGTATGGCACGGGCAAAATATACAAGCTCGAGATCAGCACGTTTTTGGATGAACGGCGGGATCCGGCCAAATCGACCGAATCTGCAGTAAAGTACCTCAGTGACCTCTACAAAATCTATAAGAATTGGCACCTGGTCATCGCTGCCTACAACTGCGGACCCGGAAACGTGAACAAAGCCATACGTCGGGCGGGCGGCACCCACGATTACTGGTCAATTTATTACAAGCTCCCGCGCGAAACCAGAGGTTACGTACCTGCATTCATCGCGGCGGCTTATGTCATGAACCACTACCAGGAACATCATCTGACCCCGCGCTATCCTGATTTCTCCATTGTGACCGACACCATAAAAATTCATGATTATTTGCATTTTAAGCAGGTTTCTGAGATCTTAAAGATACCGGTTGAGGAACTGCAGGCCCTGAATCCCCAATACCGGATGGATATCATCCCGGGGAAAGCAGATAAACCATACCCGCTCCGGATTCCTATTGAATATGTCGGTCATTTCCTCGATGATGAAGAAGATATCTTTGCTTATAAGCGGGATGAGATATTTCCCAACAATGAAATACTGTTACCAAAAGGACAGAATTATTTCCATCCTTCGGAAGTACAGGGAAAAGAAAAGGTCTTCTACACCGTGAAGTCGGGTGACAATCCAGGCTTTATTGCCCAGTGGTTCCACGTACGGCTAAACGATCTTCGTTACTGGAACAACATTAACCGGAACATGATCCGCGTCGGTCAAAAGCTGACCATTTATGTTCCAAAGCAATATGCCGACTTTTACTCCGAAATCAATACCCTGAATTTTGAGCAGAAACAGGAGCATGCCAGGATCAAACCGGTCGCCAATGCAATTGCTTCTTCATCCTCTTCACCTGCACAGGTTGAATATGATTCTGAATATGTATACTATACGGTCAGATCAGGAGACACCCTATGGTCGATCGCGCAACAATTTCCCGGCGTTTCCAACAATGATATTATCAAACTGAACAACATGAGCAACGGCAATAAAATTAAACCGGGACAAAAGTTAAAGATACAGGCGAAGGCGAATTTATAGGCAGGAAGCTTTTAGCTGTCAGCGAAAATCGAACTTTGAGCAGAGCACGGAATGAACAACAGCTAAAAGCGAATGGCTAAGAACTAAAAGGTGAGTGATATGTACAGAAAGATTCAGCGTGTGCAAAAATTATTGAATGATGCCGTTTCGCATACGGAAAGATTCAGCAAGGCAGGAGGGATTACATGTGCGTCAGGATGTCATTTATGTTGTTTAAAAAAAGATATTGCTGCAAGTCCGCTTGAGTTTCTTCCTCTCGCGTACTATCTGTACCGAAAAGGTTTGGCTGAGACTTTTTACGACCGGTTGGAGGAACTTGCAGACAACAGCCTGTGTATCCTGTTTTCAGCACTGGGTAACCGGCCCGGAGGTTGTACGGAGTACGAACACCGCGGTTTGATATGCCGGCTCTTTGGTTTTTCTTCCGGCACTGACAAATCAGGCCGGAAAAGGCTGATCACCTGCAAAACGATCAAGAGCACCCAGGCGTACGAGTGCCTGAAACCCGCTCACCTTAACAAATCGCCCGTGCTCGCCGATTATTATATGCGCCTGGCTGCCATCGACCTCACCCTGGCAAACGAACAGCTTCAAATCAATGATGCGATTAAGCGCGCACTCGAAATTGTCCTGACCCATTACCGTTAT
>CAZOYZ010000018.1:11173-22502 GCA_964584045.1 uncultured Prolixibacteraceae bacterium
GAAGGCTCACTGGCAACAGGTACATTTGCTTTTCCAAACGCTTTTATCTTCTCTTCTGCCGTCCCCGACCCGCTTGAAATGATGGCCCCTGCATGACCCATCCTTTTCCCGGGCGGAGCAGTTTGTCCCGCAATAAAGGCCACTACCGGTTTACTTACATGCCTTGAAATATAATCAGCAGCCTGCTCCTCCGCATCCCCTCCTATCTCACCTATCAGCACCACCGCTTCGGTTTCCGGATCGTTCTCAAACATTTCCAGGAGCTCAAGATAATACAAACCCGCAATGGGATCGCCGCCAATCCCGACGACTGTGCTTTGTCCTATGCCGCTTCTGGTAAGCATATTTACCACTTCATAGGTAAGTGTCCCGCTGCGTGACATCAGTCCGATATTCCCCCGTTCAAAGATCATTCCCGGCAGGATCCCGATCAGCGATTCGCCAGGAGTGATCAGGCCCGGGCAATTGGGGCCTATAAGTTTGGTGCCGTTTTGTTTCAGGATGGGGGTAACCCTGATCATATCCTGAACCGGCACTCCCTCCGAAATAGCCACAACCAGCTCAATACCGGCATAAGAAGCCTCCATGATCGCATCGGCTGCAAACGGCGCCGGAACAAAGATCACTGAAGTATTGGCACCGGTTGCCTGTACCGCTTCTTCAACGGTATCAAAAACCGGGATGCCGTGAATATTTTCACCGCCCTTTCCGGGCGAAGTCCCGGCCACCACGCGCGTGCCGTAACCGCTCATCCGTCCCGCGTGGAACTGACCGTCACGTCCGGTAATGCCCTGAACGACTAATTTGGTATCATGATTGACAAGAATACTCATTCCAAATTGATTATTGATTATTGATTATTGGTTGTTGATCTTTTACTTAGCCCGATCGCTTTTTGTGCGGCTTCACTCATGGTACTGACCGTGGTCAGTCCGGTTTCCTTCAGCAATGCCAGCCCTTCTTCTGCATTGGTACCAGACAGACGTACCACGACCGGGATGTCTGTTTTTATCGTTTTCAGGGCCTCCTTTAATCCCCGGGCCACATCGTCACCACGCGTAATCCCTCCGAAAATATTGATCATCACCACCTGCACATTTTTGTCGGACAGGAGGATATTCATGGCGTCGACCACTTTCCGCGGACTTGAACTCCCTCCGATGTCCAGGAAATTAGCCGGTGAACCCCCGTACAGCTTGATCATATCCATCGTCGCCATCGCTAGCCCGGCTCCATTCACCATACATCCGATGTTCCCGTTAAGACGGATATAGGAAAGTCCCTTTTCATGGGCGTCAATTTCCTTTTGCTCGTCTTCGTCCACTTCCCTTAATGCCAGAATCTCCGGATGACGAAACAGGGCATTGTCGTCGAAGTTCATTTTGCCGTCGATGGCCAAAAGCGCTTTGGACGGTGTGAGAACCAGCGGATTGATCTCGGCCAAAGTAGCATCCGTATCCATATAGATCCGGTACAATTTTTGAAAGATTTCTGCTGCCTTGCGGGCAAGTTTAACGTCCGTGAACAGCTTCATGGCAAGATTGCGGGCCTGAAAATCAAGAAGCCCGGTTAAAGGATTGATTGAAATTTTATGAATTTTATCGGGCGTGTTTTTTGCCACTTCTTCAATTTCAACGCCTCCTTCAGCGCTGACCATCAGGGTGACCGACTTGGTATTCCTGTCATTGACCAGCCCCACGTAATATTCGTGTTCAATATCGACAGCATCTGCAACAATCACTTTTTCAACCTTATAACCCTTAATATCCATTCCAAGGATCTGTTCGGCCGCCTTTACTGCCTCTTCTTTTGTTCCCGCCAGTTTCACTCCGCCTGCTTTTCCGCGTCCCCCGGCAAGCACCTGGGCTTTGATCACCACTAAATGACTGATGTTTTTCATGGCTTCTTTCACGTCGTCAACCGAGTGGCAAAGTACGTGATCAGGGACAGACAGACCATACTTCCTGAAAATTTCCCTGGCTTGATATTCGTGTATCTTCATAATTAATTATTAGATGATTCTCGAAGGTTAGTGATACGTCGCTAAAAGTTACGAAAACTATTTTAAAAACATATTAACATGAAATCATTGGAATTGTTTGAATGCCATTCCTTCTTCCTGAAAGAATATCTAAAGATTTTTTTCCCTTCTCTGACTGCTTTCGATCGCTCAAGTCCATTGAAATCCCTGAAAAATGAAGTAGTTTTGCACCTGTCCGTAAGTATAAAAACTATGATTGTTGACAAAGTTCAGAAACTGATCAGGCATGAAGCAGATGCAATTGCCAATATCCCGGTATCGGACCAATACGCCAAAGCCGTTGAACTGATTGAAAAACATGTTCACCGGATGTCGGGCAAGCTGGTTGCCAGCGGCATGGGTAAGGCCGGGCAAATTGCGCTCAATATAGCGACTACATTCAGCTCGACCGGGACTCCGGCCATATTCCTTCATCCAAGCGATGCCCAGCATGGAGACCTGGGTGTCCTTCAACCCAACGATATCCTGCTGCTGATTTCCAATTCGGGAAAAACAAGGGAAATCCTGGAACTGGTGGCTCTGGCCGATAACCTGTATAAAAACCTTCCCATCATTGTCATTACGGGTAACCCGGACGGCGAACTGGCAAAGATGGCCGATGTGACCTTATGCACGGGCAATCCTGCCGAAGTCTGCATCCTTGGGCTTACACCCAGTACGTCTACCACGACCATGACGGTGATTGGGGACGTGCTGGTTGTGTTAATGATGGAAAAGATCGGATTTACCAATGAAGATTATGCCAAGCGCCATCATGGCGGCTATTTGGGCGACAAGTCGCGCAGTCAGGCCCGGCTTGTCAGAGAGAAGGCCAATGATCACACTCTGTGAGCATGTTCTTTTGACCAAAACATATCAAGACATAAGACTCAAGACAAATACGCTTTTCTTCATCTTGAGTCTTGCGTCTCTGGTGTGCTGCACCTCTTAAATTTCCTTCGCATTTGCCAGGAGGAACTCTTCTGCTTCGACCGACCAAAGGCCACAGTGGCGTTCACAGATTTCGTGGAGCCGGGCAAAGAAAGGATCGGAGTTTCCTTTTTCTTCAAATTCAGAGATCGCCGTAAGCGGAATATCTTTATGGGTGTAGATCAGCTTTTTGCCTCCGGGGATATTTGGCAGGTTCAGCGTGGTTTCAATCACTGCATTTAATCCGCCGACATGGGTCACCAGCCCCGCAGGATCAAGTCCTTTTCTAAACATTTCGAGCGACTCGACCATATCATCATTATTCCCGCCTGACGTTCCGGCAACATGGGTCGAACCGTAATGTACATTATAAAAATTAAACCTTGCCGTGAAATCGGGTTTACCTGGTCCCGCGAAAAAGTTCAGGCATCCGTCGACGGCCAGGATGGCATCACCCTGTTCAACGACCTGGGCTACAGGAGCAAATACAAATACGTCGTTATACCCTGCACCACCTGAAAGTTCGCGCAGGCTGGCAACGGCATCGCCCTGTCCTGTATTCAGATAGATGAGTTCAATCCCTTTGCTTTTGGCCCATTCGGGCGGGTAGATCGAGGCAGCCCGGTCAAGTCGTGCCTGATCGATATCGGTAACCACCAACAGGGAGGGTTTGCGGTCTTCCCGCATGATCACGTAATTGATCGCAGCCAGACCCATTGGACCTACCCCTGCCAGGATCGCCATTTTGCCGCCCTGTGTAATTTCCATCTGGTGGACGTACGATCCGGGTTTCGTATGGTAGTTGGCATGCATCGCTCCAATCACACAACTAAGCGGTTCGGCCAGGGAAGCCGGGTAATAGCCAGGTCCTTCATAGGCCAGCAGACAATCCTGAACCAGTACATCCTTCGGAATGATCACATAGGTCGCATCACCCCCGATGTAAGGGTATGAGTATCCAGGGGCACTTAACACACCCACCGGACCTTGTTCATAATAAATAGCCGGCTGGATCGAAAATTTCTGTCCCGCCTTGAATTTATGCTGCCAGTTTTTACCGACCTTCAGAAGCTCTCCTGCGAACTCATGCCCGATTATGACAGGATTGGTCGCCACCTGATCAGGAATACGCTTGTGCTCCGGCCCCTGATTTGCTGCTTTGTGAGATGACATGCAAATGCTGTCGGAAACCACTTTGGCCAGGATCTCATCATCTCCGATCTCCGGAAGTTCAAATTCTTCAAGTCTCAAATCTTTCTTCCCGTATAAACGAACTGCTTTAGTTTTCATGTTTTTATTCTCATTTTGGTATTTACTTTTACTGGAATGCGGCTGGCCGTCTATTTCAGCATATTTTGCCCTCCTGTGACCGGCACGGCCTGTCCGGTCTCATATTCCTGTTCAATCACGTAAAAAATCGCGCGCATCACGTCGAGCGGCGTGCAACCCCTTCCGGCCGGCACCTGAGCCTCATAAAATTTCTTTACGTCTTCAGCGGTCTTTGCTCCCGGAACTTTCCCGGCTTTCAGGTATTGCACGAACAATCCTTTCTCCGGATCAGCCCACAGCGGGCCATCATAAAAATTGCCCGGACAGATCGAGTTCACCTTGATGCGGAAGGGCATCAGTTCGAGCGCAAATGACTCGGTCAATCCGATACCTCCGAATTTGCCGCCCGCATAAGCAAAGTTTTTATTGCTCCCTTTCAGCCCTGACTTTGAATTGATCTGGATGATATCCATAAAATGATCCTGTTTGCACCGATGCTGTATTTTCATCACCTCGGAAGCATATTTGGCGCAAAGAAAGTAAGCCTCATAATTAACCATGGTCATCAACCTGAAGGTTTCCGGTGTCATTTCATCCAGGCCGCCGGCACGAAGTATGCCTGCATTACTGATGAAGACATCCAGACCGCCAAAGTGTACGACAGTTTCGTAAACCAGGTTTTCCACCGACTCAGGTTTTGAAACGTCGGCCTTGACAAATAAAGCTTTATTTTTGCGGTTGGCCTGGTTCAGGGAATCGGCAAAAGCCTGTCCTTTTTCGTCGTTCAGATCGGCAATCACCACGTTGGCACCGTGTTCCGTCAAATGTTCCACAATCCCGGCTCCAAATCCCTGCGCCCCGCCCGTGACAATGATGATCTTACGGTCAACCCGTCCTGCGGTTCCTCCCAGTGAAATTTTTGACCGGTATTGTTCAACTTCCCAACTTTCGATAAACCTGATCTGCCGGGGGGTCATGGGATGTTGTCCTCCGAAGGAACCGGCGAATCGGGCAATGCGGCATGAATCCGTTACCACATCCTGCAAAATTTCAGCTCCCTGGGCATGGTCAGCAATCAGCAGTACACCAAGACCCGAAGCAAAGATCACTTTGGGAAGCTTTCCTTTTCCCTGCGAGTATCTTTGGATCTTCTGTTGGATATCCTTCAAAAATCCCTCTGCATCACCTGTAAAGTCACTATAAATAAAAGTTGAATACGCATAGACGATCCCATCGGGCGTAAATGGCGCAGAAACAGCCTCGTAATTTTCAGCTTTCAAAAAATGATCCAGAAGGGTATTGTTTACCAGTCGCACTGTTTTCAACCCTTCGGCCGAGACCATCATCCGGATTGCCGGTACGACCATCTTCGCTTCAGCCGGAAGCGGCAGATTTTCAACGTCAGGCTCATCACCATAGATCGCGTCAAGTTTCGTTACCAGCTCCCGGTAGATCGCTTTGATCTCCTCCATGGAGCCGGCACCTACGAAAACGCCGTGATTTTGGAGGAAGATCACTGAAGGCTCCCTCCCTTTCCGCTCCCGATAATTCACGATCTCTTTTTCCACTGCCTTAAACAGGATATACCCCGGATCTTCATAGCCAATGTAAAGCACCTCATCACCAAACAACGCAGCCGTTTTCTCTGCTGCCTCATTACTGCACATCAGTCCGTTCACTTTCGTGGAATGGGTGTGCACCACGAAGGCAAAGCCGATCAGGTTATGCAACGATGTCTCGACCGAAGGACGCTGTCCCTTTTCCGGCTCCACCCGGCTCTTCATCAAATCGTTCTTGATCTCTTCCTCTCTCGAAAGAGCGTCTTCAGAATATTTCTTTGTGCTGATCCGGTGCAAAAGAGATCTGTCCAGTTTGGCAAAACCCTCTTCGCCGATCGTAGCCAGGCTATATCCGCTGGCCTTGATCCAGATGTACTGATCATTCTTATAGGATGTGTTGCCTCCCCCGGCGATCACGAAGTCTTTCTGTGTCCCGTAATATTGTGAGATTTCAATTAAATCTGCTATTCCTGGTTCCATGTTAGTCGTAAGTATTTGGTTGTAAGTATTTAGTCGTAGGCCGTTAGACCGGTTTCCCTTTCCCGGTTTCCTTTCCTGCTCACCGCTCAACAAACGCTTTGATCACGGCATTCCCCAGCGTGATGAATTCGCTGCGCCTGCTTATTTTTGCTTTACCTTCGGCGTCCAGATAACCTTCTTCTCCCTTTGCTGCAAGATACTGATGTGCAGCAATCACACAGGCTCCCTCATACCCGACCCTGCGCATCGCCTCGCTGATTTCCCTGCCGTCGCCTCCAGACACGGTCACCGGATCAAGCTGCGGGGTATTATGCTCCGTTCCAAAGGTAATCATAAACCCTTTGTCATTGAAAAAGTTCACGAATTGCTCCAGAACTCCGGGTTTATTCCTGCCGGGGATCAGTTCAACGGAATAAATATTCCTGGCGACCAGATTTCTATGAAGATTTTCATAATCACCTTCATAATCGGTAAACTCCCCTTTCGGATTATCGAGCAAGACCGGATAACACGGTATCCCGCCTGCATGAACGATCAGTTCAATGACTTCGTCCAGGCTTAAAAAGGCTTTGTCATCTTCCGGAACAAAAGCTCTGCCACCCGATTTTAGTAAATTACTGCGGATCTCGTTCTCCAGGCCCGGAAAATCGTTCATGGCCGAGCGAACCGTTTTTCCGGAGAATAACTTCTCAAAAACAGACTTCTGCTCATCAGCCGACCGGTATTTCTCTGTGACAGCAATGCGGAGAGCTTTGGCAATATGCCTCTCGCGAACCAGATTCTTGGCATACCTTGCCTTCACTTCCCGGAATGAAAGCTCAAACCCGACCTGAAGTTCTCTCAAAAACGCATTGAGTTTTTCGACCATCTCTGCGGTCTGTTTGTTACTCTCTTTCTGAATGCCCTGCATTCTTGCGGTCATCGCCGGGTTTAATGACACCGGGAACTTTAAACCTTTCCCGCTAAAATACGTACGGCCGGGATTATTCGGATCGTTGACCCGGATACCTTCCGACTGGAGATCCTTTTGCAGGGCCATGAACTCAATGTTAAAAAGCGGAAATATCCGGTATTTTTGGGCCAGTTCATTAAACCCGGCATAGCCATCGGTGGTATAGAAATCGTTAATCCCCAATACCTTCACACGTTCATCGCGGGCCATTTCAAAGACCTGGCCGATCTCCGAAAAAGCACTGAATGAGAACGGCGTATGAAAATGGCCGTTCACTTTCAGGACTTCCTGATCCGTATTATTCGCGGCTTCCCTCCTGAGTTTTCCGGGATCCGGATAATTTTCAAAAACAGACTGACTCATATCCATTCACTTCTTTTAATTGATATCCCAAAAGAAGCAAATAGTTTCCTGAAAACCATCCTTTAGTGTCCTGTATGCACACCGGTTTGAACTATTTATAAATATCGGGAAGTTCACTTAAAGGAATCTTGTACATTCCTCCCTGTTCAACCAAATACAGACAATTTCCCCTGATCATGATCCTTTAATTTCCGCAATAATTTTCAATCGCTGCTATTTGTTGCGCTTTTTCTTTTTCAGAAAGGAGACTGGCTTTGATGGAGTTTTTGGCGAGCTGACAAAGGTCTTCCCTGCTCAGGTTCAAACCTTCGGCAACAGCCAGGAAATTTTCATTGATGTATCCCCCGAAGTAGGCCGGATCGTCCGAATTCACAGTCACCAGCAACCCGCGGTCCATCAGTCTTTTAAGCGGATGTTTCTTTATATCATCGACCACACGGAGTGACGTATTCGAAAGCGGACAAACAGTCAGGGGAATTTGCTTTTTCACCAACACGCCGGTGACCTTCTCATCATTAATAGAAGCGTTTCCATGATCGATACGGAAAACTTTGAGCAGGTTAAGCGCTTCATCCACATATTCAGCAGGACCTTCTTCGCCGGCATGGGCCACGGTCAGGAATCCTTCTTCACGGGCTTTTGCGAAAACACGCTCAAACTTAGACGGCGGATTTCCCCTTTCGGATGAATCCAGACCGACGGCAACGATCAAATCCTTATAATCCAGTGCTTCATTCAGCGTCCTGAAAGCGGCAGCTTCATCCAGATGCCGCAGGAAGCACATGATCAATTTGCTGCTGATCCCCAGCTTCTCACGGCCGTCCTGCAAGGCACGGTTAATGCCATTGATCACGGTGGCAAACAGAATCCCCCTGTCCGTGTGTGTTTGCGGGTCGAAAAAAATCTCTGTATGTACAACGCCCTGCTCTTTGATCTTTTTCAGGTAGGCCCAGGTGAGATCGTAAAAATCCCGTTCCTCCCGCAATACGTTGGCTCCCTCATAATAGATATCGAGAAATTCCTGCAAATTTGAAAAATGATATGCCTTTTTCAATTCCTCAACCGATTTATATTTGAGTGGGATTTGCTTTCGTTGGGCAAGTTCAAAAAGCATTTCGGGTTCCAGTGACCCTTCGATATGAAGGTGCAGTTCTGCTTTAGGTAATCCTTTGATGAAATCAGCCAGTGTCGTCATGATACGTTTTTTTATTCAAATTTAAAACTATAAATCAGTAATTCTGCCATTTTTCATTTTTTTACTACTTTTGCGCCATTCTCAAAAATAAAAGAAAGATCAATATATGGCAACAACAGCTGATTTTAAGAACGGACTTACTCTCGAATTTAATGATCAACTTTATACGATCGTTCAGTTCCAGCACGTAAAACCGGGGAAAGGTCCAGCCTTTGTACGGACAAAACTGAAGAACATCAAGACCGGGAAGGTCATTGAGAACACGTTTACGGCCGGGGTCAAAATAAACACGGTACGTGTCGAACGCCGCCCCTATCAGTATCTTTACAAGGATGAGATGGGTTTTAATTTTATGCATACCGAGACTTTCGAGCAGGTTTCCATTTCGCCTGACATGATCGAAAATGCCGATCTGATGAAAGAAGGACAGGTCATAGAAATCAATTTTCACGCCGAAACGGAAACGCCTCTCACTGCCGAACTTCCTCCTTTTGTTGAGTTGGAAGTGACTGAGACCATCCAGGGAGAAAAAGGGAATACAGCCAGTTCGACGGCACTAAAACCTGCCAAAGTTGAAACGGGTGCAGAGATCATGGTACCGCTTTTTATCACTTCCGGAGAAATCATTAAAGTAGACACCCGCGACAGAAGTTACAGCGAAAGGGTGAGAAAATAACGGACCACTGAATTCATGCCGGAATATCATTCCTGCACAAGCGGGAATCATGCCGAAAACCGGGTGGTGAGATCCCGGAAATCATTCTGCGATCAGCAGAAAATAATTCTTTTTCCCTTTTTGCACCAGGATATACTTACCGCCGATCAGGAAACTACGGTCCACAACCAATTCCTGACCGGTCACTTTTTCTTTATTGATGTTTAATCCGTTCCCCTGAATCGTGCGCCGAAGCTCTCCTTTTGAAGGGAATACGGCTGCCTGGTCTGTCAGCAGATCCACCACGTTCACTCCGTGGTCTATATTCACTTTAGCGACCCGGAATTGCGGAACACCTTCAAATACGGAAAGAAATGTTTGTTCATCCAGTTTCCTCAGGCTTTCCGCTGTTCCGCTCCCAAACAGGATCCGCGAAGCCTCAACCGCCATTTCAAGATCAGCTTTCGAATGAACCATGACGGTGATCTCTTCGGCCAATGTCTTCTGCAATTCCCTTAAATGGGGCGCCTCTCTGTGCCTGGCAATCAAATCTTCGACTTCCTGCTTTTTCAACAGGGTAAAAATCTTAATATAACGTTCAGCATCCTCGTCAGATGTATTCAGCCAAAACTGAAAAAATTTATAGGGTGATGTCAGCGAAGGATCAAGCCATACATTCCCTGATTCGGTTTTCCCAAACTTGGTGCCGTCAGCTTTGGTGATCAGCGGACAGGTCATGGCAAATGCTTCCCCTCCTTCCTTACGCCTGATGAGTTCGGTCCCCGTTGTAATGTTACCCCACTGGTCCGAACCTCCCATCTGCAGCTTGCAGTTTTTTATGCGGTACAGATGCAGGAAATCAGTCCCTTGCACTAACTGATAGGAAAATTCAGTAAAAGACATGCCTGCACTGCTATCCTCACCCAGTCTTTTCTTTACGCTGTCCTTCGACATCATGTAATTCACGGTGATATGTTTTCCGATGTCCCTGATAAACCCGAGGAAACTGTATTCCTTCATCCAGTCATAATTATTCACCATTTCGGCGACATTGGGGATATCTGACTCAAAATCCAGAAAACGGGCCAATTGCTTTTTTATACATTCCTGATTATGCCGGAGCGTCGCTTCATCGAGCAGGTTTCTCTCCTGGGATTTGCCTGAAGGATCGCCGATCATCCCGGTGGCGCCACCAATCAAAGCAATGGGTTTATGTCCGCAAAGCTGAAGATGTTTCAGCATCATCACGCTTACCAGATGACCGATATGCAAGGAGTCGGCCGTGGGATCAATCCCGACATAAGCCACAGTCATTTCCTTTTCAAGTTGCTCTCTGGTGCCGGGCATCACATCATGGATCATCCCTCTCCAGGTCAGTTCGTCAACAAAATTCATTATTTAAATTTTTATAATTTGCCAATTAACCGGACAAAAATCCGGGCAAAGATACGAAAATGTCGGTAATCATGACGCGACGGATGCTTTACGATTTAAGAAGTCATAAGTGCTCAGATCTTACACCGGCATGACCAATTTGGCAGTTTGAATCAAAGTCTGTACTCCAAAAACGAAGGAGCTGATTTCAGACTACTTTTTCTTTTTCTTCTTTGTCAGTCCCCTTCATGGGAAAATCCTGATCACTGAAATCCAGGAAAGGAAAAATTGAAGGTGCAAAATTTTTCAGCGGTTCGTAAACCCGCGACTGTACTTTGTGCTCTTCAGGAATGAGATGACGATGCCTGTCGAACCGGTCAAACAGCCCCAGTAAAATGCTCAATATAAATGCCGATTTAACGATCCCGAAAAAGAGCCCGGCCACATGGTTCAGGAAACCCAGGGAAACCGCATCTGCCATTTTGCTCAACGCCATTCCAACCAGATGGACGACAACCACGACGACGACCAG
>CAZOYZ010000018.1:22602-25012 GCA_964584045.1 uncultured Prolixibacteraceae bacterium
TATGCCAATTCTTAACACGATCATAAACTGGATTAATTTCAAACGTATTTATGAAATCGATCTTTTCAAAAAGCATCCTGTAGAAACACAACGGGAGGTTTTGTTTGATTTGCTGGATGAAGCGAAAAATACCGGCTTTGGTGAAAAATATGATTTCGGATCAATTAATACCGAACAGGAATTCAAAGAAAAAGTTCCGCTTCAATGTTATGAAGATTTTGCGGTTTTCGTCGATCAGTTGATGAAAGGAGAGAAAAATCTTCTGTGGCCGGGAGAGATTAAATGGTTTGCAAAATCGTCAGGTACCACCAACGATAAAAGCAAGTTTATTCCGGTAAGCAAACAATCGCTCGAAGATGTCCATTACCGCGGTGTAAAGGATGTGTTTGCCCTCTATCTGAAAAACAATCCCGAATCGAAAGTTCTCAGCGGTAAGACGCTGATCCTTGGCGGAAGTCACCGGATCAACCAATACAATAACAACTCTTACTATGGCGACCTTTCTGCCATCCTGCTTGAGAACACGCCTTTCTGGACTGACTTTTACCGGACGCCGCCAACCGAAGTAGCCCTGATCGAGGAATTTGAGGAAAAAGTGGAAAAGATCATCCAGGAGTCGCTTTATGAAAATGTGACCGCGCTGTCGGGCGTTCCGTCGTGGTACCTTGTATTACTGCGCCGGGTATTGGAAACGACCGGTAAAAATCACATTCTTGAAGTTTGGCCCAACCTGGAAGTTTTCATTCACGGAGGGATTAAATTTGACCCTTACAGGGAGCAGTATAACAAGATCATTCCGTCAGCTTCCATGAAATATATGGAAACTTATAACGCCTCGGAAGGCTTTTTCGCGATACAGGATGATCCTTCTTCCGACGATATGCTGCTCATGCTCGACTACGGCATTTACTATGAGTTTATCCCGATGGACCAGTTTCATCTGAAAAACCCGCCCGCCCTCTCCCTCGCCGAGGTAATCCCGGGCGAAAACTATGCGATGGTGATCAGCACCAACGGAGGGTTGTGGAGATACATTATCGGGGATACCATCCGCTTCACGTCCAAAAATCCGTTTAAGATCAAAATCACAGGAAGGACCAAACATTTCATCAATGCTTTTGGAGAGGAACTGATCATTGACAACGCCGAGGAAGCGCTAAAGACGGCCTGTGTCCGGACGCATGCCCGTATCCTCGAGTATACTGCCGGACCAATCTTCATGTCTGAATCCCATAAGGGCGCTCATCAGTGGATCATTGAATTTGATCAGGAGCCGGACGATCTGGACCATTTTATTTCCGTGATGGACGGGACCCTGAAAACCCTGAATTCGGATTATGAAGCCAAACGTCATAAAAACCTGACACTGGAGCGTCCTCATCTTGTTGTCGCTCCGCGAGGCTTATTTTATGAATGGATGAAATCAAGGGGAAAGATGGGTGGACAGAACAAAATTCCACGGTTATCGAATGACAGGAAATATCTTGATGAACTCTTGGATCTAATAAAATAAATGTGATGATGTATATCGCTGTTGCAGGAAATATCGGCGCAGGAAAGACCACTCTGACCGAGCTTTTGTCCAAACATTACGGATGGACGGCCAGCTATGAATATGCGGACGAAAATCCCTATCTGAATGATTTTTATGAGGACATGCAGCGTTGGTCATTTAACCTGCAAATCTACTTTCTGAATACCCGCTTCAACCAGGTTTTGAATATCGTTCGCGCGGGAGAAACGGTAATACAGGACCGTACCATTTATGAAGACGCGGAAATTTTCGCACCGAATCTCCACGCCATGGGACTCATGTCCACCCGCGATTTTCAGAATTACAAAAGCCTTTTTGACCTGATGAGTAAGCTGATCAAAGCTCCCGACCTTCTCATTTACCTCCGCGCCAGCGTTCCCACCCTGGTTAACCAGATCCAGCAGCGTGGCCGCGAATATGAAAACTCGATCAGGCTCGACTATCTGAAACAGCTCAACGAACGTTATGAAGCCTGGATCAATCACTACAAAGAAGGTAAATTACTGATTGTCAACGTAGACAAAACCGATTTCATTCATAACCCGGAAGATATGGGCAGTGTGATCGATATGATCGATGCCCGCATACACGGCCTGTTTTAATCACGGAGACGGGCCTGCGTGCTTCTTAATCTCATTCTTTCCACTTCTTCCAGGATTTCTGGCCAGTCCTCATCGGGTATTTTAGCGCCAAAAACCTGTATGACCCTGCTGGCCAGCAAAGAACCCAGTTTCCCGCAGTCGCCTGGGCTGAAGCCATTCGCCAATCCATACAGGAAACCTGCGGCATACACGTCGCCCGCCCCGGTTGTGTCGACACTCTGTACCTGAGGTGTTTCAACTTTTACAAAAGTATCATTCCACCGGATCAATGACC